>DATLIF010000241.1:0-13284 GCA_035539575.1 Fimbriiglobus sp.
GCCCCACCCTCGACCCGACCGAACTGGCCGCCCGCGAGTTGCTGAGGTCGTCGGCCGGCCGTCCCGGGCACCGCGAACTGGAACCCTTTTCCCGGGCGTGGTTCGAGGAGCTGGAAGCCAAGCGGTACGCCCCACACGGAGTGTGGCTCCGCCGGATACTGGAGTTCACACGCCACCCAAACCAGACACTGCTGATGCTCAGCCCCGGGGTCGGGACCGACGCATTGCAATATCAGCGGCACGGCACCCAGGTCACAGTCTGCGTCACCCCGTCGGACTTGCCGTCGCTGGTGCGGCGGAACTTCGACCTCCGCGGGCTGTCGGTGCCGATCGTCCACGCCGGGCCGGATTTCGCATTGCCCTTCGACCGTGGGGCGTTCGACCTCGCCTACCTGAACTTGTTGTACGCCCCACCGGCCGACCCTGCCCGGGCTGCGGCTGAACTCTACCGGGTGCTCAAGCCCGGCGGCAAGGCGTTCGTACTGGCCCCGGCGCGGTACGACGCCGGGTTCTGGCAAAACATCCTGCTGCCGCTGCGGCGCTGGTATCGGCCGCCGGCGGACCTCACCGCCGCGCCGCGGTACTCGTCCCGATCGCTGCGGCGACTGTTCGGACAGTTCACCGAGCACCGGGTTGCCAAGCGGCACCTCCGGCGGTCGGAGTTGCCCCACCTGTGGCGGTTCGTGCCGGTCAGCGTGTTGGAGCGGCTCATCGGGCGTCTTGTCGTGCTCCGGGCGTTCAAGCCGGTCGCCGCGGCTCACGAATCCGCCGCCGCCGAACCAGCCGCCTGACCCCCTGCCCCGAACCGGATCGCGACCGGGGCGATTCTCGCTCCCAAAGCGGCCCCGGCCGTCGTACTGCAACGCAAGTTTGCTGCCAATTCCGGCGCCTCCCCGATCGCCGTTTTGTGTTGCGTGCCCCCCTCATGCCGGTAGGATGGACGAACTTCACCGGATCTTTCGCAGACCGAGGAGCGGGCCGTCATGACTCACCCCACCCTGCCATTGTCCCGGCGGGAGTTCCTGAAGGCCGGGGCGGCGACCGCGGTCGCCGCTGCCGCGCCCATGAGCCTGAAGGCCGCCCCGACCGCGACCGCCGACGCCTGCATCGTCCTGATGCTCACCGGCGGCCCCAGCCAGATCGACACCTTCGACCCCAAGCCGAACGCCGCCAGCGACGTCCGCGGACCATTCCGCACGATCCGCAGCGCCGTCCCGGGGCTGCACCTGAGCGAGCTGTTCCCGCGGATGGCGGCGACGGCGGACCGGTTCTCGTTCGTCCGCAGTCTGCACCACACGGCGGCGCCGATCCACGAGACGGGCTACCAACTCGTGCAGACGGGCCGACTCTTCCGTGACGGCCCGGAGTGGCCCAACGCCGGGGCGGTGGTGGCACACCTGCGGGGCCAGCGGGGCGGCTTCCCGGCGTGGTGGGTGCTGCCGGACGCCAACGCCTCGACGGGGGTGTCGGTCAGTCACGGCCAGGGGACGGGGTTCCTCGGGTCGCGGGCCGAGCCGAGCCAGCCGCGGCAGTACGCCCTGCAACCGGAGCCGTGGACGTTCGACGTGTCCTGCCGGGCGGCCGCGGCCGCGGTCCGATCCGGGGCGCGGTTCGTCACCGTGAACATGTTCGACACGGTGTTCGACGCCCCCTCCTGGGATTGCCACGCCGACCGCGGGTCGCTCGCGTGTGATCTCAACGACTACCGGGACACCGTCGCCCCGTTGTTCGATGCGGCGTTCACCGGCCTGCTCGCCGACCTCGACCGCGATGGAACGCTAGCCCGGACGCTGGTGGTGGCGACCGGCGAGTTCGGCCGCACGCCACACACGAACGCCAACGGCGGCCGCGACCACTGGCCCGGCTGCTGGACCGCGATCCTGGCCGGCGGCGGCGTGCAGGGCGGCCGCGTCGTCGGCTCCTCCGACGCGCTGGGCGGCGAGCCGAAGTACCGCCCGGTCACGCCGGCCGAACTGGTCGCCACGATCTATCACGCCCTCGGTATCCCGCCGCACGCCACCCTCCCCGGCCCGGACGGCACGCCGGTACGCGTCATCGACGCCGCCCCGGTGACGGAGTTGTTCTGACAATTCACCGCAGAGGGCGCAGAGAACACAGAGGGAAGACAGATGAAGAGGGTCGTTCAAACTCTGTGTCTTCTCTCTGTGTTCTCTGTGCCCTCTGCGGTGAAATCTGCCGACCCGCTACCCGGCACGAAGCCGATCGATTTGAACGGAGACGTCGCCCGGCTGATGGTGGGCGGCATCCATCGCTACCTCCATCGCGAAATGACGGCTGCCGCGAAAAAGCGGGAGGCGATCAAGCCAGATCGTGCTCGATTGCGGAAGTTGCTCGGCGTGGTCGATGAGCGCGTGCCGCCGCGACTGGAGATCATCGCCCCACTCGACGGCTCCGCCGTGGTCGGCCGGCTGGGCGGGTGCGAGGTCACTCGCGTCCGCTGGGCGGTGCTGCCGGGCATCGACGCCGAGGGATTGTACATTCGCAGCGGCACGGGAAAGGTGGTGGCGAAGGTCATCGCCATACCGCCCGCCGGCCAGTCGCCGGAGGAAATCTCCGGGCTCAAGGTCGGGAGCCAGTTCGCCCTGCGGCTGGCCCGGAACGGGTGCGACATCCTCGTCCCGACCCTGATCGACCGGGACGATGCCCTCTCCGGGAACCCCCGGCTCGGCCGACAAACCAACCTGCCGCACCGGGAGTTCGTACACCGCATGGCTTACGAGATGGGCCGCGCCCTCGTCGGGTACGAGGTGCAGAAGGTGCTGGCCGCCGCCGACTGGCTCACCCAGAACGGGCCGGCGGTACCGCTCGGCGTGGTCGGGCACGGGGACGGCGGCCGGGTGGCCCTGTACGCCGCGGCCCTGGACGACCGGTTCGCGGTCTGCCAGGTGGCCGGAGCGTTCGGGCCGCAAGAGGAAGTGTGGCGGCAGCCACTCGACCGGAACCTGTTCGGGTTGCTGACCGAGTTCGGGGACGCCGAGGTCGGATCGCTGATCGCTCCGCGGAAGCTTCTCGTAGACGTGACGCGAGTCCCGGAGTGGTCTCTGTCGCCGGAGCCGAAACCCGGCCGGGGTGGAGCCGCCTCGGGCTCCCTCACCCGGATTCCCGAGACCGATCTCCGACGCGAGTTCGATCGATTGAAGAAACGGGCCGACGGCTCGGCGACGCTCGTGACCAACCCGCGCGGCCCGATCGGTACGGACGCCTTCCTGGAGGCCGTCGGGGTCACGAACCCGGCCAACAAGGAGTTTGTCCGCGAGCCTCGCGACACGCCGGGAGCCCCCCATCACTCGCCCCCCAACGTGCAGAAGCGGCAGTTCGACCAACTCGTCGCCTACACCCAGAAACTCTGGCGAGACTCGGACGCTGTCCGCAAGGCGTTCTGGAAGAAGGCCGACGCCTCCTCCCCCGAGAAGTGGGAGCAGTCCTGCGACTGGTATCGCGACTACTTCCACAAGGAAGTGATCGGCAAGCTCCCCGACCCGACGATGCCGCTGAACCCCCGGACCAGCCTCGTATACGACGAGCCGAAGTGGACCGGATACCTGGTTGTGCTGGACGTCTACCCGGACGTGATCGCCTCCGGCATCCTGCTGCTGCCCAAGGGCATGAAGCCCGACGAGAAGCGGCCGGTGGTCGTCTGCCAGCACGGGCTCGAAGGCCGGCCGCACGACGTCTGCAACCCGAAGGAGAAGACGCGAGCATACAACTCCTACGGCGCCCGCCTCGCCGACCTCGGCTACATCGTTTACGCGCCCCAGAACCCGTACATCTTCGAGGACCGCTTCCGACAGATTCAGCGGAAGGCCAACCCGCTCAAGCTGTCGCTGTTCAGCTTCATCATCGCGCAACACAAGCGGACCCTCGACTGGCTCGAAGCCCTGCCGAACGTGGACCCGAAGCGGATCGGCTTCTACGGCCTCAGCTACGGCGGCAAGACGGCGATGCGGGTGCCGGCCGTCGAGAAGCGATACTGCCTCTCCATCTGCTCCGGCGACTTCAACGAGTGGATTGGCAAGAACGTCTCGATCGATCTCGACCGCAGCTACATGTGGACCCGCGAGTACGACATGTATGAGTTCGACCTGGGGAACACGTTCAACTACGCGGAGATGGCGTACCTGATCGCCCCGCGGCCATTCATGGTCGAGCGCGGGCACGACGATGGAGTCGGCACCGACGAGATGGTGGCTTACGAGTACGCAAAGGTTCGTTACCTGTACGCCAACCGGCTGAAGCTGCCGGACCGCACCGCGATCGAGTTCACCCCCGGCGGACACGAGGTGTTTCTGAAGGGGACGCTGGCGTTCCTGGAGAAGCACCTGGGCAAGCCGTGACCGGGCGCTTGACACCGGGCCGGCGGTTGGCGAATGATACGGTGGGCCGTGCCCGACACCCGGGCGCGGTTCGCGCGTGAGGCGCATCGCCCACGCGCCGAGTCCCCGCCGGGCGCGACCGCCTCGGCGAGCAGGAGAACAGACGGTGCACACTTCCTTTTGGCCCCGGTGTCACCCGGGGCGTGCGTTCCACCACAAGCATCACTGGCACGGAGGCTGCGGCCGCGGAGGCCCCGACATGGCCCGCGAGGATGACGTGTTCGAGGGTGGGTTCGGCGTCCGCCGGCCGCTGCGGTTCCTGGCCCACCGGCTCGACCTGGACGACGGCCAGGTCGCTGCGCTGGCCCGCATCCTGGACGAGCTGAAGACCGAGCGGGCCCAGGCCGCCGTGGACGGCCGGCGGTCCCTCTCCGAGTTCGCCGACGCCGTCTCCGGCGACGCGTTCGAAGCGACAAAAGCCCAGGCCGCCGGCGATCGGCGCGTCCAGTCCGCCGAGCGGTTGCGGGCGGCCGTCCTCAAGGCGCTTCAGGAGATCCACTCGCTCCTGAACGCCGACCAGCGGACCCGGTTCGCCTACTTGATCCGGACCGGCGCGCTGGCGATGTAACCCTTCACCCGTGCCGCGACCGTCCCGGACGGTCGCGGCACGGACAGGAGACCGCCCATGACCCGCCTTTCGCTCGCCGCAGTCGCGGCAGCTCTGCTCCCCTCCACCCTGCCCGCCGCCGACCCGGACCTCGCGGCGTACCTCGGCAAGCCGGTGATCGGCCCCCGGCACACGGTCAACGAGGTCATCGAGTACTGTGACGCTCGCATCCCCGCCGTCCCGGTCCTGAAGGATGCCAACGACTGGCGGGCGTTCGCCGACAAGACCCGGGCCGACGTGCTGGCCAACGTGGTCTTCCGCGGCGAGGCCGCGAAGTGGCGCGACCACAAGGTGAAGGTCGAACGACTCGGCACCCTGCCGGGCGGCGAGGGCTACAAGCTCACGAAGCTCCGCTACGAGGCGCTGCCGGGGTTCTGGGTGCCGGCCCTGCTCTACGAGCCGGAGAAGTTCGCCGGCAAGGTGCCGGTCGTCCTGAACGTCAACGGCCACGACGGTGTCGGCAAGGCGGCGCCGTACAAACAGGTCCGCTGCGTCAATCTCGCCCGCAAGGGGCTGATCGCGCTGAACGTCGAGTGGGTCGGCATGGGCCAACTCCGCGGCGACGGGTTCAACCACGCGAAGATGAACCAGCTCGACCTGTGCGGCACCAGCGGCCTCGCCCCGTTCTACCTGAACATGTACCGCGGGATCGACGTGCTGCTGGCCCACCCGAACGGCGACCCGACGCGGGTCGCCGTCACCGGTCTCTCCGGCGGCGGCTGGCAGACCATCGTCCTCAGTTCGCTCGACACCCGGGTGACGCTCACGAATCCCGTTGCCGGGTACTCCAGCTTCCGCACCCGCGCCCGGCACCCGAAGGACCTCGGCGACTCCGAGCAGACACCGACCGACCTCGCCGTGTACGCGGACTACGCCACCCTAACGGCCATGATGGCCCCGCGCCCGACACTGCTCACCAACAACGCCACCGACAACTGTTGCTTCGAGTCCGGCTACACCCTGCCGCCCTTGCTGCGGGCCGCGGAGCCGGCGTTCCGGCTGTTCGGTCGGGCCGACGCCCTGCGGTCGCACGTCAACCACGACCCCGGCGATCACAACTACGGCCGCGACAACCGGGAGGCGTTCTACCGCATGATCGGCGACTTCTTCTACCCGGGTGAGAAGTTCGATGCGAAGGAGATCCCAAGCGACGACGAGGCGAAGAAGCCGCCCGAGTTGACCATCGAGTTACCGGAGGGAAACAAAGACTTCCACACACTGGCAAGGGACATCGCCGCGAAGCTGCCGAACGTCCCGGCGATCCCGGACGACCGCGCCGGCGTCGAGAAGTGGCAGACGACACTGCGCGAGAAGCTTCGTTCCGTGGTGAAGTACAAGGAGTTCGCAGTCCGGCCCGAGCCGAATGGGACCGAGACCGTCGGCGACGTGACCGTCACCTACCGCCGGCTGCGGATCGGTAACGACTGGACCGTGCCGGCGGTGGAACTGGCCCGCGGCACGCCGAAGCGGACGGCGGTTGTGCTCGCAGACGGAGGCCGGAAGGCGGCCGCGGCGAAGGCCGCCGCGCTGCTGGCGGACGGATACCGGGTCATTGCCATCGACCCGCTCGGCGTCGGCGAGGCCCGGATGATCCACCCCGCCGGCGACCAGCGCGAGCCGAAGTTCGACCGCGACGAACTCTACGCACTCCTGCTGTCCACCATCGGCGACCGGTTGCTGGGCCTCCAGGCGTCGCAGACGGCGGCCGTCTGCCGGTGGGCTGTCGCGGAGTACAATGCCGGGCCGGTGCGGCTGGTCGCGGTCGGCCCGCGGGTGTCGTTGGCCGTGCTGGTTGCCGCCGGGCTGGAACAGAAGGCCATCGGATCGGTCGAGGCGTCGAACCTGCCGGGTAGTCTGAAGGAGGCGATCGAGCGGAACCGGTCGTACAACGAATCGCCAGAGGTCTTCTGTTTCGGACTCCTGGAGGCGGCGGACGTGCCGCAACTGGCAAGCCTGTGCGCCCCGCGACCGCTGAGCGTGACCGACGCCGGGGAGCGTGCGAGGAAAGAACTGGCCGGGCTGAAGGCGGTCTACTCCGCCCTGGGCACCGAGCACGACCCGTTGAAATAACCCCACCGAGGCTCGCGAGGTGATCGAGAACCGTTCGTGTTGCCCGAACAGTACCGGAGCCGCCACCATCTGGTTCGCGGCCATGCTGCTCGGCCTTGCGCTACCCCTGATTGCCGTGGCCCAGCCCGGCACGCCGCCCCGGTTCGTAGCCCACACGACCGATCCGAAGCCGGTCAGCGGCCGACTTGCCTCCCTGTCGGACGGCTGGTCCGTCGCGCTGGACGAGCCGGCCGCGACCATCCCCACGGGCACGCTCGTCAGCCTCCGGCGTGAGGGCCAGCCGCTACCGCCCTGGCCTCACGGGCCGATGATCGTCCTGACCAACGGGGACCGTGTCCGCGGCGAGGTGGTCGGCGGCGACACCCGCGTCGCTCGCTTCACCCCCGCCCACCGGGACGACCCGAAGCCGTGGACGGTCCCGCTCACCGCCCTGGCCGCCGTGTGGGTGACTTCACCGCCGGCCGACACGCCGCCGGACCCGGCCGCCTACCCGTGGGCCGACGGGCCGCGACGCCGCGACGCCGTCCTGCTCCGCAACGGCGACGTCGTCCGCGGCACCGTCGAGGGGTTCGCCGCCGACCCGCCGGCCGTTCGTGTCAAGGCCGCGGGCGAGCCCGCCTCGACCACGCTTCCGCTCTCCCGCGTGGCGGCGGTCGCGTTCGACCCGGTGCTGGCGCGGGCACGCAAACCAAAAGGCCCCTACGCCCGACTCGTGACCGCGGACGGTTCCCGGCTCTCACTCGCCGCGGCGACCGCGGACACGGCTACCCTGAAAGGGACGACCACCTTCGGGACCGCGGTCGAGTTGCCGGTCGCAGACGTGATCGCGCTCGATGTGCTCCAGGGTCAGGCGACGTACCTGTCCGATCTGAAGCCGAAAAAGGCGTCAGTCGAGTCGTTCAACGGGCTGGCGTGGCCGTGGGCAGCCGACCGGACGGTCAAGGGGAACCCGCTGCGGCACGGCCCGCAGACATTCGACAAGGGGCTGGGCACCCACCCGCGGACCACCCTCATCTACGACCTGGGCGGTAAGTATCGCCGGTTCGAGGCACTGGTCGGGCTGGACCCTGTTACCGGCCGTCGTGGGGCTGTCGAGGTCCGGGTGCTAGTTGATGGCCGTGTGGCAGTTTCCGCCGACCTGACCGCAGGTACAGCCCCCTTCCCCGTCGCGGTGGACGTGGCGAAGGCGAAGGAGTTGATGCTAGTGGTGGACTACGGCCCCGCTGGGGACGTGCAGTGCGACGTGAACTGGTGCGACGCCCGGCTGATCGAATAACGCAAAAAGAAGAGGTCCGGTCCCCTCTTCTTTTTGCGATTTGCGTTGCCCGCGGCGGGCTAGCGCTTGCTGAACTGGGTGCCGCGGCGGGCACCGCGGAGGCCGTACTTCTTCCGCTCCTTCATGCGGCTGTCGCGGGTCAGGTAGCCGCTGTCGCGGAGCTTCTTGACCATGCCAATGTTGGAATCCTCGGCCACGGCCGCCCCGTCGGCGCTGGGGGTCGGCTGGGCCGCGGCCGGCTTCTCCACCCGCCGCGACCGGACCGCGGTGATGTTGCCCACCGTGAATCGCTTCTGCTCGTCGGCCGGGCTGAACATGGTCTTGATCGCCCGGGCCAGCCCCTGGCTGATCGCACCGGCCTGACCGGTGACGCCGCCGCCGTGGACCTTCACCAGCACGTCCAACCGGTTGGCCATGTCGGTGACCAGCATCGGCCCGAGGACGGCCCCGCGGTCCTTGTCCTGGGTGAAGTAGTCGTCCAGCGGCCGGCCGTTGACCTCGATGCGGCCCTTGCCCTCGGCGACCCGCACCCGGGCCACGGCGGTCTTCCGCCGGCCGGTCCCCAGGTAGTACGTCCGGGCTTCCTTCTTCTCGGCCATGATGGGTCTGTCCCTTTGCCGTTATGCTTGCGGCTTGTATTCGACGGGCTGCTGGGCCTGATGTTCGTGGGACGGCCCGGCGTAGAGCTTCAGCTTGGTGATCTGCTTGTACGCGAGCGGGCCGCGGGGCATCAT
Organism: Fimbriiglobus sp.; assembly: GCA_035539575.1. Lineage (GTDB taxonomy): Bacteria > Planctomycetota > Planctomycetia > Gemmatales > Gemmataceae > DASSAT01. The sequence continues at coordinate 9,082 of DATLIF010000241.1, forward strand.
TCGCTTGACGGCCAGTCGGATGATCTCAGTCGGCTTCTTGTCTCGCATCTCCTTGGCCGGAATGATCTTCTGGCCGCCGGTGTAGTGCGAGTAGGTCTGGTACGACTTGTCGTCCCACTTCTTGCCGGTGAACTTCACCTTCTCCGCGTTCACGACGATCACGAAATCGCCGGTGTCGCAGTGAGGCGTGTATTCCGGCTTGTGCTTGCCGCGCAACAGGTTGGCGATGGTAACGGCCAGCCGGCCGACGACCTGGTCCGTGGCGTCGATGACGAACCACTGGTGCTTGGCCGTCTGTGCGTTGGCCATGAACGTGGACATGACGGCAATCTTCCTACTACGAAGCTCGGCTGACGAATCCGTAAGATTGCTATCGTAAAACGAAGCCGAAAATCGTCAAGGGCGGGACAGGGGAAAGTTCCGCCACCCGGCAACGAACCACCCAGTAGCGGGGCCTGTCCCCGCTATAACGGAGGCCCAACGGATGAGCACCCAGACGCCCGTGCGAGATTACCTCGACTCGGTCAACGAGCCCCGGCACCCGTTCGGGCTGCCACTGGGCAGCGTCCGGGGGTTCATGTCCCTGCTGATCTGCACGTTCTTCTGGCTGGTGCTCCTGTGGCCGGGCGAGCAGATCGTTCGGCCGCTCCTGGGGCACTTCTTCCTACTGGCGCTGGTGCTGATGGCGTTCGCGTCCTCGCCCAGCCCGCGGACAGAAGACGACCCCTCGCCGTTCTTGCCGTGGCTTCTGCGGGTGTTGTTCGTCGGCGGTAGTGTCGCGGTGGTTTTGTACTGCCTGTTCCAGCACCCAGATCGGTTGCAGACCCGACTGACCCCGGACCCGGACGAGTTCAAGAACTGGTGGGGGCCGTTCCTGGCGACCATGTCGGTCGGGTTTGCGGCCGGGCTGTTCGTCCGGTTCGTACTCGGCCGGGACCACCCGCTGTTCCGCACCTTCCGGGCGTGGTTGTCGGTGGTCGCGCTGGTGATGCTGGCGCTGGAGATCGGCCTGTTCGTGATGTTCACCACCTCGGAGAACCGGCAGGCGGCGGACTTCCTGCGGTACTGGCAGGCGGTCGAGTTGGCGTTCGTCTCGGCGTACTTCGGCACGCGGGCATAGAGAAGTTACAAGTTAAAAGTTCAAAGTGAAAAGTTGAAGACCGATTGTTGTCTTCAACTTTTCACTTTGAACTTTTAACTTGTAACTATCTGACGAGACCCCGCGCCCGCAGGTAGCCCAGCACCAGCCGCTCGAACGGTACCTGCGTCGTGGTGAACAGGTACGACATCCCCCGCCGGGTGCAAAAGCCGCTCAGCGAGGCGCGAAAGGCACTGAGCGTCTGCCGGTAGCGCTCCAGCAATGGTGCGCTCACCGTCACTTCCGCCTCATCGCCATCTTCCACGTCCGTCAGCTTCAGGTCGCCGCTGTACGGCGGATCGACCTCCTCCGGGGCCAGCACCTGGATCGCGTAGACGTCCAGGCTGCGTGTCGCCAGGTATCGCAGCCCGTCCTCGAAGCCACCCTTGTCCAGGAAGTCGCTGAGAACCACCGCGACCCCCTGCCCCTTCGCCCGGAGCGTGAACGACCGCAGCGACCGGTTGAAGTCCCCCCCGTCGCCCGGCCGGACCCCTTCGAGAAACTTCATCATCCGCCACAGGCTCGGCCGCCCGCGGTAGACCGGGGACCGGACCGGCTCGCCGGACCCGATCGCCTCGATCGTGACCCGGTCCATGTTCACCAGCCCAACGAACCCCAGCGCCGCCGCTACCTGCTGGGCGTAGCGCAGTTTCGTCGGGTTGCCGAAGTCCATCGACCGGCTGTTGTCCACCAGCAGGTAGACTTGCAGGTCTTCCTCTTCGAGGAACAGCCGCAGGAACAGCTTTTCCAGCCGGCCGAACAGGTTCCAGTCGAGGAACCGCAAGTCGTCGCCCACCGAGTAGGGGCGGAAGTCGGCGAACTCCGAGCCGCGGCCCTTGCGCTTGCTGAGCCGGTCGCCCTTCATCCGCCCGGCGAGAACCTTCTTCGAGACGAGTTCCAACGCCTCCAGCCGACGGAGGAACTCCGACGACAGGAGCGGGGTGTCGGCCGCGGGTTCGGTCGGGACGGTGGACATGGCACGTGTACCTTACTCGATCGCCACTTTTTCGACGACGGCCCCGCCCTTGCGTTCCGCGGGGCGTTTCCTCGCCCGGGCCATCAGCCACGCCGTCGGGCCGAGCACCAGGGCTGTGCCGAGCAACTCCGGCGCGTCGAAACTCTTCCAGCCGGCGGCGGCCTCGAACGCCATCACCATGACCACCTGGGATAGCCCGACCACTGCCACCTTGGTCGCGGAACCACGACTGAACGCCAGGGTGAGAAACACCTGCCCGACGGTGGCCGTCGCCCCGACGCCGAGCAGCCGCCAAAACACATCCCAGTCGGCCGCCCGCCCGAGGCCGACCTGTCGGTCGAAGACGAAATACGCCGCCCCACAAAAGAGTGTCGAGACGGCCGAAAAGTGGACGACGATACCCAGCGACGACACCCCCCGCAGCCGGTTGAGCCCGAGCATGGCGACGGCCGTGAACAGCGACGCCCCCAGGGCCGCCCACGCAGCAAGCGGGAACCCGTCCAGGTGCGGCTTCTGGGTCAACGCGACCCCGGCCACCGCACACACGACCGCCCCCCACACTCCGGCCGACGGCCGCTCCCCGGCCATCGGCCAGGACAACAGCGCCACCCACACCGGGAAGGTGTTCGTTAGGGTCAGCACTTCAGAAGCGGGCAGGTGCGTGAGGGCGTAGAACGTGGCCACCATGCTGCAACTGCCGGCGACGCTGCGAACCCACAGGATGCCGGGGCGGAAGAAGACCAGTCGGGCGCCGGTGGCGACCGCAGTGATGAGCGCGAACAGGGTGGCCAGTCCGCTGCGGGCGACGGCCACCACCTGCCAGTCGCACTCCTCCGGGCCGACCGAATGGGCCAGCAGGGCCATCAGGCTGAACCAGAAGCAACCGGACAGCATCCAGACGTACGGCATCGTCCCCGAAGTGGGCATGAGGGCACCTTACGGACGGGCTGTCGGGTCGTCCCCTGGGACCGCGGCCGTCCCGGCCGCACTTACCACCCGAGTCAGGGGCATCCTGCTTGTCCAGGAAAGCTCTCGCCTGTGGTAGCAAGAGCGGCCGGGACGGCCGCGGTCCCAGGGCTGACTTGCGTATGATGCAGTGGGTCCACAGTGGGTCCGGTCCAGGGGAGGTGCGCGATGTTACCGTCCGGGGTGTGGCGCGGGTTCTGGGAGCAGGAGGGCTACGGCCGGCAGCCAATGGAGGCGTTCGAGTTGCACTTTCGTGGTGAGCTGGCGACCGGCCACGGTCGGGACGTGGTCGGGCGGTTCACCTTCCACGGAGAGTTCGACGAGAAGTCTGGCCGGGTCATGCTGATCAAACAGTACCTCGGCCGACACCAGGTCCTCTACGACGGCCGGCCGGACGGCGAGGGGTCGATCCTCGGGAAGTGGACGATCACCGAGTCATTCGTCGGGCGCGAGTACGTGACGGTGGGGCCGTTCGTCCTCAGCCCCGACCTGCCACGGCCGACCGGAGACGAGCCGATTATCGAGATCAAGAAGTAGGCGAACGGCCGGCGTAAGCCGGCCGGTGGAGATATACCCTCACCAGCCGGCTTACGCCGGCCGTTCGCCAGTTCGTCGTGTCAGTCCTCCCGCCGGCGGTCGTAGCCCCGGCCGCCGCGATCGCGGCCGCCGCCGTCGCCGCGGATCATCCGCGGCGGCGGACCGCCGTAGAGTCGCACGTCGTTGCCGTTGGAGTCCTGACAGCGGACGTCCAGCATGTCGGGTGAGACGCCGAACTGGCCCTGGATCTGCACCTCCATCTTGGCCTTCTCCTCCAGGGCCGCGATCTCCCGCCGCTTGCGGTTGAGCAGATAGAAGGCCACGTCCGCGTGGACGGTCAGCGTCACCAGCGTGACCGAAGGCGACCGGTGGGCGGCCAGCTGCAGCAGCCGCATCACCTCGATCCCCATCGTCTCGTTCGCCTTGACGTACCCGGTCCCCTTGCAGTGCGGACAGTCGTTGAAGATCCGCTTCTTGAGCGACGGCTGGATCCGCTGTCGGGTCATCTCGATGATGCCGAACTGCGAGATGCGGAGGATCTTCGTCCGCGCCCGGTCCCGCTTCAGGGCGTCCCGCAGGGCGTGTT
>DATLIF010000242.1:0-7955 GCA_035539575.1 Fimbriiglobus sp.
CCCGGCCACCGACCCGCCGGCCCGGACCGACCCGGCCTTGCGCGCCAGGATCAGGAACGCGGCCTGGAAGGCGTCCTCGGCGAGGTGTGCGTCGCGGAGGATTCGCCGGCACGCGCCGAAGACCATCGACCCGTGCCGCCAGACGAGCAGTTCGAACGCCGCCTGGTCCCGGTCGCGGGCGAACCGGGCCAGCAACTCCGCGTCGGACACCGGGTCCGCGTCGCCGGGCGGTCGCCGGACAAGTCGGCGGATCAGGGGCCAGGGGCTCGGGCGCATCGGCTTCCCACCACGAGTTCACGGGGATTGAGGCACCGGCCCCGCGGGCGATTCGATCTTTTTCGCTCACTTCTTCGGCGGGTCGGCCTTCGACGTGTGGTCGTGGACGATCTTCCAGCCGTCGGGATACTTCCTCAATATCAGCGTGAACAGGCCCTCGACTGTCTCCCTCGACGTGGTCAGCTTCCACCGCGATCGGGCCAGCGCCGCATCCGGGCCGAATTCCTGCACGTACATCTCCGAGAAGGCGAGCTTGCCCATTTCCTTTCCCTCGGCTCGGTAAGTCTTGCGGTATCGCTCGGCGACCGCTTTGCGGCCCTTCGTGACCGAACCGCCGGAGTAGAAGGTCAGCTCGTCGCTGTCCCAGTAGGTGTTCATGAACCGGTCCAGGTCGCCCTTGTTCCACGCCTCGACCTGCTCCCGGAGCACCGCGCGGACGGCGTCTGCCGGCCGGTCCTGGTCAACAGCGAGCCACGCCGTCGGGGCGACCAGCACACACGCGAGTAAACCGTGCATGACTCAACTCCTGACCGGGGACCGGGAAACCACCCCGGCCGATCGTACCACACCCGCGGCGGGTTTACCGTTCGGGCCGCGCGGGGTAGAGTACAGGCGGAACGGGGACCACTACGGGGGAGGCGCGATGCAAGCCGCACTGGACTGGCTGGAGAAGCATCACGAGGACATCGTCCGCGGGTTGGCCGACCTGGTCGCCATCCCGAGCATCTCGACCGACGGCGAACACGTCGCCGAGATCGAACGGACCGCAAAGCTCACCTGCGACCTGATGCGCGACGCCGGGCTCCACAACGTGGACGTCCTCAAGGTCGGCGGGTCGCTGCCGTATGCCTACGGCGAGTGGCTGGAGGCCAACGGCACGCCCACGGTCTTCCTGTACGCGCACCACGACGTGCAGCCGGTCAACTACGTCGCGGAGTGGAAGACCGACCCGTGGAAGCTGACCCGCAAGGGCGACCGGTTGTACGCCCGCGGCGCGGCCGACGACAAGGGGGCGATCTCCGCGTTCCTCGGGGCGATCGCCGCTTACCGCAAGACGTCCAACCGGCTGCCGTGCAACATCAAGATGTTGGTCGAAGGCGAGGAGGAGGTCGGGTCGAAGAACCTGATGACCTTCTTCGAGAAGTATCGCGACAAGATCAAGTCGGACGTGATTGTCGTCTGCGACACCGAAAACATCGAGGTCGGGCTGCCGAGCATCACCTACTCTCTGCGCGGCATCGTGGCGGTGTCCGTGGAGGTGACGTCGGCGCGCATCCCGGCCCACAGCGGAATGGCCGGCGGCGCCCTGCCGGACGCCGCCATCGTCCTGAACAAGGTACTCTCGAAGCTCTACTGGGATAACGGCCCGGTCCCGATCCCCGGGTTCTACGACAAGGTCCGGCCACTGACCGACAAGGAGCGGGCGGCGGTCCGCAAGTTGCCCTGGAACGAGGCCAAGTTCCGCGAGGAGATCGGGGTGGTGCCGTCCGCCCGGCTGGTCATGGAGGACGGCCTCTCCATGTACGAGCAGACCTGGCGGCGGCCGGCGGTCACGGTTATCGCCCAGGAGGCCAGCAGCCTCAAGGGGGCGTCCAACCAGGTGCTGCCGAAGGCGTCCGCGATCGTGAGTTGCCGGATCGTCGCGGATATGGAGCCTGAGGAAGTTGTGAAGCAACTCCAGGCGTACCTGTCGGCCGACGCCCCGTGGGGGGTGGAGGTGAAGGTGACGCAGCTCGGGGCGCACTGCAACTGGTGGATGACCGACCCGAACGGCCCGGCGTTCGAGGCGGCGATGGCGGCCTTGCGACAGGGGTTCGACCGCGACCCAGTGGCGATCGGTTGCGGCGGGTCGATCGGGTTCGTCGGCCCGCTGGCCGAGCTATTCGGCCAGGCCCCCGCGCTCCTGGTCGGCATCGAAGACCCGGCGAGCAACGCCCATGCCCCGAACGAGAGCCTGCACGAGGGCGACTTCAAGAAGCTGATGGCTTCGCTGGTGCGGCTGTTCGACAACCTCGGAAAGCTGCCGGCGGGTAAGGTGAAGTGATGGCGAACCCCGAGCGTCAGCGAGGGGGTAGAACTACCCCCTCGCTGACGCTCGGGGTTCGCCGCTCGGCTGGCACCTGTCGCGCGATGTACCAGTCCGGCACCCACTTCGACAGCCACATCAGCCCTCGCATCGGCCAGGGGAAGTTGTAGACCGCAGGCATCCGCCGTAATGCACCGACGATTCGCCGTGCCGCCTCGTCCGGTGTCATCAGGAACGGCATCGGCTTCGGGTTGGTCGCGGTCATCGGCGTGTCGATGAACCCCGGGCAGACGCACGTCACCGCGACGCCACGCGACCGAAGCTCGATCCGCAGCCCCTCGCAGTAGGCGTTCACCGCGGCCTTGCTGGCGCAGTACCCGGCCGAGCCCGGCAGCCCCTTGTACGCCGCCATGCTGGACACCGCGACCAGGTGGCCGGACTTCCGCGTCAGCATGCCGCCCATCGCCGCGTCGAAGGCGTACACGACGCCGAGCAGGTTCACCCGCACCATGCGTTCGACCGCCTCGACGTGGTCCGGCCCGGTCCCTGACGGCAGCCCGACCCCGGCGTTGGCGATGAGTAAATCCACCGGCCCGAGCGTCGCCTCCAGTTGGCGAATCGCCGCCGTGATCGCTGCCCGGTCCGCCACGTCGGCGACCGCCGCCTCGATCGTGCCGCCGGCAGCGCGAACCTCGCGGACCAACTCGTCGAGCAGGTCACCTCGGCGGGCCGTCACCCCGACCCGCGTGCCCTTCGCCGCCAGCGCCTTCGCCAGCGCCCGACCGATCCCGCTGGACGCTCCTGTGATTACCGCCGTCCGGTCCGCGAAGCTCATTGCGCCCCTCCCGCCGTGACCATCCCGCACGACCCGAACGACCGGCCCGGTTCGCCCCGGCCGGTGCCGGCTGAACGGCCGCCGTGACGGTCCCGGCAAGGCATATTTCACTGTGCCCGCTTGGCAAGTCCGGCGGCCGCTGACATGCTGACACTGCGCCCGCGCCTCGCCCCCGCCGAGGACCACCATGACCCGCACCGGGTTGTTGCTCGCCGTCCTGCTCCTGTCGGCCCCGCCGGTTGCGGCCCAAGTCGCTTACCCGTCCCGGCCCGAGTCGTACGACGTCCATTTCCGCTACCGCATCCGGGCCGACCGCGACGAGCGCATCCGGCAGTTCCGGGAGCTGGAGCGGTTCCTCAAGGGCGTCGGGTTCTCGCCGGCCGCACGGGAGGACGCCGACCTCGATGCCTTCGACCCGACCGCCGAGCGGATGAACGGGACCATGCCGTCCGCCAACGCGGCCCGGCTGTTCGAGGACGCGCACATCCTGACCGCGCTGTTCGTCCCGGCCGGCCGCCAGCTTCCCGATGACCCGGCGGCTCAGGTCCAGGTGCGGCTCATCCTGTCGGGCGGGTTCGCGGCACCGCAGCAGCGGTTGCTGCACGAACAGGTAGCGAAGCATCTCGAAACGATGGGGTTCCGCGAGGCGGTCGCCTACGACACCATGAACTACCGACTCCTGCGGGGGTCACTGCCCGTCGGGAACCTGTTCACACTGCTCAAGGACTTGCGGGGCCAGCCGTCCGGGTGGTTCGCCCCGGCTGTGCCGCCCGAGTTGCTGCCGTCGCCGCTGCGGGATGTGTTGCCGGTCCGGCTCATCGAGGTGTTGCCTGACCTGCCAGCGGGCGCGGCACCGCCTCCGCCTGCCGCCGAGCCCGCACCGCCGCCGGCCGGCGCGCCCGCGAGTTCCCCGAAGTTGACCCCCGAGTTGGCTGCACTGCTCGCTGACCCGGCAGCACAGGACCGGCCGCTGCGGGTGGACCTGCTCCTGGAGAACGAGCCGCGCGAGGGGTGGCGTGATGCCCGCTTCCGCGCCCGCACCGCGGCCGACGACGTCTCCGTCGAGGGGCTGGTCGGGCTGGTAGCAACGGTCCGAGTCGCCCACGGTCGGGACGTGCTGCGGCTGGCCGAGTTGCCGATGGTGCGGTCCATCCGTCTGCCACGGGTCGGCTCCGAAACGGCCACGCCGCTTGCCGCGGGTGCGTCCGTGCCGTTGCCGACCGACGTCCTCGCCGCGTCGCGGGTGGCCGATCTGCACCGCATCGGATACCGCGGCCAGGGGACACGGGTCGCGGTCATCGCGTCGGAGTTCCCCGGCGTTCTCGGCATGATCGGGAAGCAACTCCCCGCCAACACACGGGTGATCGACCTGACGGCCGAGTTGAACCCGGACCTGCTCCCGAACCCGGCGGACCCGAACCGACCCGGGGTCGGCACCGTCGCTGCGCTGGCCACGTCCGCCGCCGCGCCGGCGGCCGAGGTCGTACTTGTTCGCGTCGATCCGACCGCGTTCCACCAACTCCTGACCGTGGCCCGGGCGGTGTCAGGCGATCCGTCGTACTCGGAGGCGATGCAGTCCCGGTCACAGGAACTCATCTACCGGGCAGAGACGCTGACCACCCGCCGTGCGGTCGTCACCCAACAGTACCAGAGGGCGTTCTCCTCGCTCAGCGACGAGCCCGGGCCGGCCAAGGCCCGACAGGAGGCACGCGCGGCGATGGACCAACTCGTTGCTGACGAGCGTGCATACAACGCTGCGGTCGAGCGGTTCACCGCGGTGAAGGATGCAGTGGACTCGCTCCGCGGGACGGCTGTGGTGGTCAACACGCTCGTGTGGGACACCGGATTCCCACAGGACGGGTTCAGCGCCCTGAGCCGACTGCTGGAGGAGCGGTTCCTGCCGCGGCCCTCCCCGTCGGCGCTCCAGGCGGACCGGGAGCCGCCGGTGCCGATCTGGGTGCAGGCAGCCAGTACGGCCGTCGGGCAGGTCTGGGCCGGCCCGTTCCGGGACGCGGACGAGAACGGGGCGCTGGAGTTCGCCCCGCCGGACGCCGCCTTGCAAAAGGGGAGGTGGACGCGGGAGCTGAACTTCCTCGGGTTCGAGCCGGCGAACGGTAAGGCCGTCGCGACGCTACCCGCCGGGCTGAAGTTGCGGTTCACGGTCCAGTGGCGCGAGCCGCGGATCGAAGCCGGGGTCTTCACCCGCGAGCCATCCTTCCCGTTCACGATTCGGTTGCTGCGACAGCTCGACCCCGACGGGAAGTCGATTCCGTCGGACGAGTTTGCCGAGGTGGCCCGGTCGGCCGGCATACCGGCCCGGTTGCTGGAAACGACCGGGTCGGCGGCTTACGAGCAGACGCTGGAAGTGACGGTCCCGGCGGACGGAGTGTACGCGTTGCGGCTGGAGGGCGGCTCGGCAATGGCGGAGTTGCTGCCTGCCCTGAGGCGCGGCACGGAAATCACTCCAAGGGTTGTGGTCCAGCCGGCGGACCAGCCCTCCGCAGCGAAAGGGCGGGCGGTGTTCCAGACGTTCCCGACGATCGATGCCGGCGTAGGCACTCCAGGCGACTCGCCGGCGGCGATGACGGTCGGAGTCCTCGGACCGAACGGCGAATCGGTCGGCACACTCACCGGCGCCGGCCCCGGGGTCGCGCTGCGGACCAAGCCCGACATGCTGACCACCGGCGTCTGGTCGGCGGACGGCGGCGGCGGCGCGTCAGGGTCGGCGGTCTCGGCTGCCTTCGCAGCAGGGGTGGGTGCGAGCTTGCGGTCGGCAGGGGTGCGGGTGTCAGACATGCACCGGTCGCTCGGCGAGGACCCAGGCCGGCCGCTGGTGCTGACGCCCGCGTTGCTCTCCACGCTGAGTAACCCCCGTCGAGGGTCGGAGCGATAGCAGTTCCGATGTAGGGTGGGTCAAGCGAGTCTTCGAGCGCCGATCCACCATCTTCACTCCCGGTGGGTCGGCGCTCGAAGACTCGCTTGACCCACCCTACGAATGGAAAAGTACGAGTACCTCACCGGTGCCGCCGTTGACGAGGTCGCCGCGGTAGCACCGGACTGGGTGTCTTTCGATTGCTGCCGTCTTGCCGAAGCATATCCGTCGCAGGTCGCCGAACAGCAGTTCCAGATACGCCGGCGAGTAGTCGCAACTGAAGCGGAACCCCGGCCCCATAGCCGGCTCGCCGGCGAGTATGAGGAGTGTCCCGCGCTTCATTCCCGCACCGACCGCCCGGCCGACACTGCCGGCGACCAGCGTCCCGGCGATCATCGACGCGGCGGCGAACTCACTGACACCTCCCTCGACCGCGATCAGCCCTCGTCGCATCAACAGCCCGACCTCGTCGCCGGCGTCCCCACGAACATGAATCGTGCCGCCGGTCATCCCGTGCCTGCTGCCGCGGTACGCGGCCCCGACCATGTTTCCGGCACTGCCGCGGACCTCGATCGCGCCGCCCTTCATCTCCGCCCCGAGCCAGTCGCCGACCCCGGAGTCGATGACCAGTGTTCCCCCAGTCATGCCGGCTCCGGCGTGGCGGCCGGCGGCGTCCTCGACATACACGAGCCCGCCGGACATCCCCGCGCCAATGCGGTGGACATTCCGCGTGTCACCGGCGAACAGTAGGTCGGCCTGACCGGGGGCGGTCGTGATCCGGGTGGAGACGTCGAAGAACTGGCCCAACTCCTCGCTCCGGTTGCCGTGCCAGACCGGTAGCTTGCCGACCTCCAGTGCGGACAGGTTCGCCACCGCCTCCGGCGTGACGCCGTCGAGTTCAAGCGGGATCGTGGACGGCACGCGGAGGGCCAGCCGGAACATCGATCAGCGGCCCTCCCAGAGCTTGTGCAGGTGGATGTGGTGCGGCCCGAGCTTGCCGCCGTAGTTGCCGGACGAGATCCGCCGCACCCCCGGCACCCGGCACGCCGCCGTAATGCCTTCGCGGGTGGCGCGCTCGACGGTCGGCAGGTCCAGGCCGTCGATGACGATCTCGTACACCGCGTTCACGCCGTCGGGCAACTCCGAGCGCACCACTCCGCGGAGGGTCGGGCAATAGGCGTCGTTGGTACTCGCCCGCAACCCCTTGTACTTGCTGCCGACCTTGCTGCCGGATCGCACCACGCCGCCGGGGAACGGCAGGATCACACCGGGCACCTGTCGGCAGGCCGCAACGCCCGCCTCCGCCGCGGCCAGTGCCGCGGCCTGCGTCTCGCCGAGGATCAGGAAGTTGCCGCCGGCCACGCCCTTGGTCGTGCCGAACACGTCCTCGCAAAGGAATTCGCCGTCCATTGTCGGGATTCGCCAGTACCGGCGGCCGTCGAGGAGCTTGCTGATCTGCCAGCCGTCGCCGAAGAACCGCAGCCCGCCGCCGATCCGGATCGACTTGTCCGACACCGGCAGGCCGTTGTAACAGGCCGTGGTGGCGCACGTCAGCACGCACTGACCGACACGGTTGACAAGCGCCTTCTGGAGTGCGTCCCGACTGAACGCGAAGAACAGCAGACTCACGCCGGGTCGGCCGTCGGGCGTCTCGGCGGGAGAGAGTTCGCGCTCGATGCCGGCCTCGGCGTCGCAGCCGATAACCGACGCGGCGTAGCCCGTGGTGTCCTGCCCGGCGATCCGCGCCCACGCCGCCGTCTCGGCGGTGACGACCACCCGGGCGGCGGTTATCGGGAACGCCTCGGCGAATGTGTCCTCGATATCAACGCCGTTAAGTTGCATTATGCCGACCGCCTGGGGTGGGTACTGAGTACTGAGTACTGATCTTGTAGGGTGGGTCGAGTCTTCGAGGCCCACCGTCTGCGGGCGAACGGTGGGCCTCGAAG
>DATLIF010000243.1:0-6949 GCA_035539575.1 Fimbriiglobus sp.
ACCGTGTACCACCTGCTCGGGGTCGATCCGCGGACGGAGATTCACGACCGCCTCGGCCGACCGCTGACCTTGTGCGAGGGACGGGTGATCGAGGAGATAATGGGGTGAGTCTGTCAGGCGGATCGGTACGGTGGAGCGGTATAACTCGTTGCGTCGCCTGCTCGCCCCAACGGGGCGACCGGTAATAGCCAGGGGTGGAGCGCAGCGGAACCCCTGGGATTCCACAATAACAATCCTGTAGCCCCAACGGGGCGACCGTCGTGGGGAGTCGAGTAGCGCGGGAGAAGGCCGTGGTGGAAGCCGTTCGCTCGAAACTCGATGCTCTCGGGTACGCCCCGGCGGATTGGCAACTGCCCGTCACGGAGGAATTCGTCGCCGCCTTCGAACGCGACTACGGGGTGCGCCTGCCGGCCGAGTACCGGAACTTCCTCCTCGAGTTCGGCGGCTGGGTGGGAGGCGCCGCATGCGAGTTCCTGGAACAGCCGACGCCGCTCGGTGACAGGGCCGTAGTTGACTTGTTCTACGGGAGCATGGTCCCGGAATACGAGGTCTATGACATCCGGTGGGCGACGGACTCGGTCGGCGAGGCACCGGCTTTCGTGGCTGTGGCGTCCGGGGGCATGAATGGGTGCATGGTCGTCGTCAAGTGCGGCGGCCCGGACGACGGGCATGTATACTTTTTCGATCGGGACCAGCGCTCGCTCTGGACGGACGACGAGTTCTACCACATGTTCCCGGGCCTGCACCCGCTCATCGTGCAGTACCTGGATCGGCGTCGTGCCGGGCAACTCCCCTCCAAGCCAACGGGGTATGAGAGCCTTTACCTGCTCGGGCGGGGCTTCAACGACTTCATCGACAGGCTCACCCCGACCTGCGACGGGGACACCTAACCTGAGCTGTCGCAAACACGGAACCCATATCGCGACACGGTCGCCCCGTTGGGGCTACGGGTCTTTTCATCACCCCTACCAGGGGTTCCGCTGCGCTCCACCCCTGGCTATTGTCGGTCGCCCCGTTGGGGCGGGCAGGAACCACCCGTCACCTCGCCTTGTGTGTCCCCCGCCGACGCGGCACCATATCTTCAAGCTCCCTCCTCTCCCCGGAGTCGCCGTCATGGACGCGACGTTCGCCCGCCGCGGGTTCCTGCCCGAGCCGGACCCGCTGCGGCATTTCCCCGCCGGCTCGCCGCTGGAACGGCTCGACGAGCTTGGCCGCGACCTGCCGAGCTTGCTCGAAGATAAGAACGCCCGCCTGTACCTCAAGGCGCTGGACGTCCCCCACTGGCCGGCGGACGCGGTGATGCCGGCCGACCTGCCGGCGCTGCGGCTGTACTACGTCCGGCTCGGGTTCGTGGCGTCCGGGTATATCAACCAGATCGGCGTCGCCCCGGCCACGACGCTGCCGAAGAACATCGCCCTGCCGCTGTGCCACGCTTGCAAGCTGCTCGACCGGCCGCCGATCCTCAGCTACGACGGGTACGCGCTGTACAACTGGAAGCGGTTCGATCCGGCCGGCCCGATCGCGCTGGGGAACATCGACACCATCCAGAACTTCATCCACCTCTACGACGAGCACTGGTTCATCCTGGTCCACGTCGAGATCGAGGCGCTGGCCGCGGAGGCACTGGAGGCGATCCAGGCCGGGGCGGCTGCAATCCGGTCCAACGACGCGATGGGCGTGACCGCCTCGCTCAACCGCATCGCGGACGCGGTCCGCAAGCAGGCCACGGTCTTGCGGCGCATCCCGGAGAAGATGGACCCGCACGTCTACTACCGGGCGTTCCGGCCGTACATCCGGTTCTTCGAGAACGTGGTGTACGAGGGGGTCGAGCAGACGCCGGCCAGCTACCGCGGCGAGACGGGCGCCCAAAGCAGCGTGATCCCGGCGCTGGTGTCGTTCATGAAGGTGCCGCACCAGCCGACCATGCTGACCGACCACCTGGCGGACATGCGGCGGTTCATGCCGCGGGAACACCGGGAGTTGTTGGCGGAGGTCGCGGCGATGCCGGACCCGCGCCCGCTGGCGGGTCGGGACGCCTACAACGCGGTGCTGGAGGAGATGGCGCGGTTCCGGGAGGTGCATTTCGGGTGGGCGGACCTGTACATCCACCAGCGCGTCGCCGACCCCCGCGGCACCGGCGGCACCCCGTACCGCCAGTGGCTGCAACAGCTCATCGACGAGACCCGCGCGCACATGATGTGACGGTGGCCCGGTCTTCAGCCGCGGAGCGGCGGCCGTGCGTAGCCCGGGGCGGAAGCCCCGGGGGTGGACCGCAAGATCAACACCCGAGCCCCGGTAGGGGCGTTCGTGGCGACGAACGCCCCTACCGGGGCTCGGCCATCCTCATTGTCGCGGACCCGGGGCTTCCGCCCCGGGCTACAGACGAACGCCCCTACCGGGGCGAAAGCAGAATCGACGGAACCCGGGCGCACATGAGGTGAGGGACCACCCTACTCGGTCTCGCTCTCCATCCACTCCCACAGTGCCCAGGTCAGCGGGTGGTCCTCGCCGGCGAACCGCTCGACCGCGGCGACGAACCCGGGCAGGTCGGCCAGGTACAGCGGGAACCGGTGCATCCGGTCCTTCCCGGTTTCGAGTTCGAGGTAGCTGAGGACCGACCATCGGGATACGCGGACGGTCTGGATCGCGTCCCAGTAGATCGGCTCAATCGGACCGGGCCGGCCGCGGATCCCCTCCGGCCCGACCTCGATCCGCTGCAAGGCGGCCCTCAGGGTCCGCGCGAGCGCCGCCACGGTCGCCAGGACGGCGACGACCAGATAAGTGTTCACGAACCTCTGCCACGTCAGGTCATACCTGATCGCCCACAAGACCGGGGCACCGACCAGCGCACACGCCTGGGCGAACACGAGGTACGCCGGCAGAAGAACCAATAGCCGCAGCCAGAAGGTTCGTGGCTCCCCGTGCCCGCTCATGCGCCCCACCCGTGCTGCTTCCGCAGCCACTCGACCTGCCCGGTGTGGTGCCGGCCGTGGTGGGCGTATAGGCCCAGCACCTCCGCCAGCCGGTACGTCTTCTGGTACTCGGGGTGGAAGTACGCCCGCCCGAAGTCGGCGTCGGTCATCGCCCGTAGCAGGTACGCCCACCGGGCGTGGACCGCCTCCAGCAGCTTCAATGACAGTTCCACGTCGGCGGCCTTCGCGTCGGGCAGGTCGGCCCACTTCCCCTCGTCATAGGGCTTGATGGTCGGCGTCTCCTCGGTCAGCGTCAGCCGGAACCGGACGTAGGCGTTGACGTGGCTGTCCGCGAGATGGTGAACGATTTGCCGGACGGTCCACTTCTTGTACGTGGTCTCAAGTTGTGCCGGGGTCAGCCCAGCGACGGCAGCGCGGGCCTTGGCCGGCAGCGCCTCGATCTCGGCGATCAACTCGGCCCGTCGATCGGGCGACGGGTCCGGCTCCGGCTGGTACGCGCCGGCAGGGGTGTCAGGCGGTGTCATCGCCTCCTCCTTTCGTTACGAATCCTCGATCCGCCGCCACACCGCGCGGGTGACGGGGTGGTCCGCGCCGGCGTACTCGGCCACCAGCTCCGCGAACCGGGCGTAGTCTACCAGGAACAGCGGCAGCCAGATTACCCGCCGGGTCTCGTCGGAGTAGACCCGCAGGTAGGGGAGCGTCAGCAGGTTGAACGGCCGAACGGCGTGGACCGACCCCCAAGAGACGGTGACGAACCAGCCCCATGCGTTCGATCCGCACAGGGTGTCCGGTCCGACCCACACCTGCCAGGTCGTGACGTAGATCACCAGCGAAAGGACCAGCGCCATGGTGACGGCTACCGCCTTCGCTACATAGATGGACCAGAAGCCGGGGTCACCCAGCCCCCGTCTGCCGGTAATCACTACCTCCAACAGCACGAACACGGCCGCGTAGAGCACCTGGGTGAAGACATTGCCGACCAGCAGCCACCGCCAGTACGACATCCGGAAGGCCACGACCCGCGGGTTCTCCACCTCAATCCCTCCGACCAGTCTTGACCGCACCGGCCGCGGTCGGCATTATGTACACCCGTTCAGAATGCTTCCTGCGAGGGATACTCATGATCCTCGGGCTGCGGACGGTCATCTACCACGCCCCGGACCTCGCCGTTGCAAAAGCGTGGTACTCGAAGGTACTCGAAACCGAGCCGTATTTCGACCAGCCGTTCTACGTCGGCTACGCGGTCGGCGGGTTCGAGCTGGGCCTGCTGCCGGACCCGGGCAAGCCGACCGGCCCCGGCGGCCAGCAGGCGTACTGGGGCGTCGCCGACATCGAGGCCGATGCGAAGCGGCTGGCGGCGCTCGGCGCGACCCCGACCGGTCCGGTGATGGACGTCGGCGAGGGGATCAAGCACGTCGAGTTCGCCGACCCGTTCGGCAACCTGTTCGGGCTGCTCGAGAACCCGCACTTCAAGACTGCGGACGTCCGATAACGGTTCGGCTTGTGTCGGGGTCGGCCGCCGGCTACCCTCGCCGGGCCGGGGCGAACGCCCGGGCCACGGAGGGCTTGCCGATGGTGCGACGGATCGGGCCGGCGGTCGCGGCCGCCTCACTTCTTGGTGTCGGGTTCGTGGCGGGGGGCCTGGTCGCCCCGCGCGTCCCCGCCTACGCCGCCGTCGTACCGGGGGCGAAGACGGCGGAGTCCGACCGAGTTGGGTACGTGTTCGTCCCGAAGGTGGTCAACGAGGCCGACCGGGCCCGCAAGCACGGCGAGCAGATCCGCACGCTACAGGGGAAGTTCGCCGTCCGGGCCGACTTCCTGCGGCGGGCTCTCCAGGCGCAGCAGTCCGAGCTGGCCGGGGCCACCGGCGGCGACCGGGCCGACCGCGAACGCGACCTGGTCAAGTGCCAGCGGGAGCTGGAGGACCTCGACCGCGAGGCGCGGCGCGAGGTGGAGGGCGTGCAGCGGAAGCTGATCGCGCTCCTGTACCAGGACGTCGCGCGGGCGGTCGCGGAGGTCGCGAAGGAGAACGGCCTGGCCGCGGTCCACACCTACACCGCCTCGCCGGGGACCGCCGACCCGGTGCAGATCCACGGGCTGCTCGCCGCCCCGGCCGCGCCGATCTACGTCCGCCCGGATGCCGACTTCACCGCCGACGTCCTCAAACGGATGAACAAGCGCTACGAGGTCGAGGGCGGGGAGTGAGGCTCATCTTGGCGAACGGCCGGCGTCAGCCGGCCGGTGATGCCTGCCCACCAGCCGGCTGACGCCGGCCGTTCGCCAGATACTAATCCGCCGGGACGCACCGGCCGGCGGCCCAGGCCCGCAACTGGGCCACCTTCTCCCCCATCAGCACCGACAGCGGCCGCGTAGACCCCACCTCCGCCCGCAGGCGGGCGTCGGTCAACTCCGTGCCCGCCGAGAACGCCGCGTACATCGCCGACGAGACGAGTTGCTCCAGCTCCGCCCCGCTGAACCCCTCCGTGTCGGCCGCCAGCCGCTCCAGGTCAAACGTCTGCGGGTCGCGCTTGCGGCGGGTCAGGTGGATACCGAGGATCTGCTTGCGGGACGCGGCCGGCGGCAGGTCCACGAAGAACACCTCGTCGAACCGGCCCTTGCGCATCAACTCCGGCGGCAGGGCTGAGATGTTGTTGGCCGTCGCCACCATGAAGATCGGGCTGCGGTGGTCCTGCATCCACGACAGCAGCGTGCCGAACATCCGCTGCGACAGCCCGCCGTCGGCGGACTCGGCCGACGCGGAGGCGAACGCCTTCTCGATCTCGTCGATCCACAAGACCGCCGGGGCCATCGCCTCGGCCTGCGCCAGTGCCTCCCGCAGCCGGTTCTCGCTCTCGCCGACGAACTTCTGGTACAGCACCCCCGGGTCCATCCGCAACAGCGGCATCCGCCAGTCGGCCGCGACCGCCTTCGCGCAGAGGCTCTTGCCACATCCCTGCACGCCGAGCAAAAGGATGCCCCGCGGCGGGTCGAGGCCGAACCGCCGCGCCTCGGCGGTCATCCCGCCACGGCGGACGGCCAGCCACTTCTTGAGCGTCGCCAGCCCGCCGATCTCATCGACCGCGAAGTTGACCGACACCGACTCCAGGCAGCCGGTCCCCTGCAACAGGTTCCGCTTCGCCTCGACGATTCGCGGCAGATCCTCGGGGGTGAACTGGTAATCGTCGAAGACCGCCCCGGCGACGATGCGGGCAGCCTCGGCCGCGGTCAGCCCGCGAAGCGTCTGGACGATCTGCTCCAGGTCGCCTTTCGTCAGGTTGGAAGTGATCTCCTCGTAGGCGCTGTCGCGGATGTCGCGGTAGGTGTCGCGGACGACCCGCTCCAGCTCTTCCGGCCCCGGCAGCGGCAGGTGCAGCGACACGGCGAGCCGGCGGACGCTGGGCGGCAGCGGGTCCTCCTCCACGAGGATGAGTGTGGTCTTCTCCTTGCCGAACACGTCGCGCAGTAGCCGGCGGACGGCCGCGTCCGACGCGAATGGGCCGAGGTCCTTGAACAGGTAGACCTCGCGGGAGTCACCCTTGTGTTCGAGGACGTATTCGAGGGCGGCGTTGGGCTTGCCGGGCTTGACGCCGGTCTCGGAGTGGTTCGGGATGGTGCGGCGCAGGCCAGTGGTGGTGGACCACTCGAACAGCGCGACATGCAGCCCCTCGGCCGCGTCGCGGACGATCTTTGTCGCTTGCGCTTCGTCGCGGGACTCGATCGCTACGACCGGATTGCCGGCCCGGATCAGGAGCTTGATCTGGTCGAGCATGAGCGGCCCCGGCTTGTGTCGGGTGGGTCCAGCGGGTCTTCGAGCGCCGACCCGCCATCTTTGGGGTCAGGCCGCCAGACCGCCACTTTCTGGGTGTGCCGGTTTGGCGGTCTGACCTCCCTCATTCAGTCGTAACCTCAACCGGAGGTCTTGTAGGGTGGGTCGAGTCTTCGAGGCCCCCCTCCGGGCGAACACGGTGGGCCTCGAAGACACGACCCACCCAACAAGACCACCGGTTGAGGTTACG
>DATLIF010000244.1:0-12028 GCA_035539575.1 Fimbriiglobus sp.
CTCTCCGGTGATCCCCATTCCCCCGCCGCAGTACGCGGGTTAACCCCGTTCTCGATACTCGGTGGCGAGCCGCCGACGCCAGTCGGGGGGTGTGCGACCCGTCACCCGCCGACTGGCGTCGGCGGCTCGCCGGTGGCAATCGAGTCCGCGGTCGCATCGTTTAAGGTGGGTCAAGCGAATCTCTCGCGGTTGCACCCCTACAACCTGCCCATCTCCCCATCAAATCCACCAACTTGACGCTGGGCGCACGCTGGGAGACTGTTACAATCTTCCCAACTTCACAGCCACACCCGCCTCGCCCAGGCGGTCGGCACCGGGCCGCCACGGACGGCCGCGGGCCCCCAACGGGCGGGTCTTATTCGCACGGAGCAACCGGTGGACGCCAGCCACGGGCTTACGGACGAGCGGTTGTTGGCCGATCTGGAGTCCAAGGTGCGGCCGCTGGTGGCCGCGGCCCGGACCGCGCTGGGCGAGCTGATCGCGCCCGGCCAGGAAGCGCCCGCCCGGTTCCTGGACGCAGCCCCGACCGAGGAGTGCGTCCGGCTGGCCGGGGTCTGGGCCGGCGCGACCGCGATCGGGCTGGACACCGAACAGGTCAAGGCCCGGTTTGTCCCGGAAGACCAGATGCTCATCGAGATCGTGACCACCCTCTACGCCCCGCCGCCGCCCAGTAGCGTGGAACTCCCAACCCTGGGCAGTCTGCTGGAAGACTCCGGCGCCATCTCGCCCCCGGCCCGCCGCGCCTGACCCTGTGCCTGGGCCGGCCGGCACACGTTGCCCCCGATGGACGAGACGCGCTGGCTCGAGGCGACCTCCCCGCTATTGCTACTCGGCTACGCCCGGCGCGAGCTGCGCGCGACCCGCACCAAGGCTGGGCGGCGCAAGCTCCGGCTGTTCGGCTGCGCCTGTGCCCGGCGGGTGTGGCCGGTCCTGCGGCCCGAGCAGCAAGCGATCGTCGAGACCGCCGAGCGCGCCGCCGACGGCCGCGACACGATCGCCGACGTCGAGCGGGCCTGGTTCGCCACCCAGCGATGGGTCGTCCCGACTGTCACCGGCCTGTTTCGCAGCCTTCTCGGCCGACTACTGGGCCGGCCGCAGCCGGCGCCGGAGCCGGCCCCGGCCCCGCCGGAGCAACCGGCCTCGGTCCACTCGCTGTTGATGCGGATCGCCCGAAGGGAGGCGTGGGCCACGGTCTATGCGTGTCGAGCCGCCGCGGCGCGCGACCTCAACGCCGTCCGCGGCAACAAGCCAGCCGCCGAGAGGCGCCTCCAGGCCGACCTGGCGCGGTGCCTGATCGGCAACCCGTTCCGGCCGGTGACGTTCGACCCGCGCTGGCGGACCTCGTCCGCGGTCGGGCTGGCGTGGGCGGTCCACGACGACCGGGCGTTCGACCGGCTCCCGATCCTGGCCGACGCGCTGGAGGACGCGGGCTGCGACGACGAGCAGGTACTGCGGCACTGCCGCGAGGACACGGTCCACGCCCGCGGGTGCTGGGTGGTGGACCGGGTACTCGGCTAGTGAATTAACGAGCCGTGGGGTTCACCCCTACGGCCAGCGCTTCCCGTGAGGATGAACCCCACGGCTCGTCGGTTGTGCCCGCCCTACAATGCTCCCCATGTGGCAGCCCCGCACCAAGCTCGTCCCCTGGGACGCCCTGCTCGCCGGCCGGGACGAGGCCCGCCGGGCCGGCCGGGTGGTCGTCTGGACCAACGGCACCTTCGACCTGCTCCACCCCGGACACGTCAGCAGTCTTCAGGCGGCCCGCGCCCTGGGCGACGTGCTCGTGGTCGGGCTGAACAGCGACGCCTCGGTCCGCAGCTACAAGGGGCCGTCGCGGCCGATCCTGACCCAGGACGAGCGGGCGGCCATGCTCGCGGCCCTGGAGTGCGTCGATTACGTGATGGTCTTCGACGAACCGACCCCGGAGGCGGCGCTGGCGCGGCTCCAGCCGGACATCCACTGCAAGGGGGCCGAGTACGCCCCGCCGCACGGCCGGCCGGTGCCGGAGCGGGCGGTGGTCGAGGGCTACGGCGGGCGGATCGAGTACCTGCCGCTGGTCCCCGGCGTGTCCACGACGGAGTTGCTGAATCGCGTCCGCGAGAAGATGTAGTGTGTCGGTTCGGCGGGACCGGCGTCCCGCCGGTCCAGGGGAGTCAGGACCGGCGGGACGCCGGTCCCACCAGTCAGGGGTTCGACGTGAACGGGAGTGACATCACAAGCCGGTTCGCCGGGTGCCCGGTGCTGGTGGTCGGGGATCTGATGCTCGACGAGTTCGTCTGGGGGCAGGTCAGCCGCATCTCGCCGGAGGCCCCGGTCCCGGTGGTCGAGGTGAACCGCCGCACGTTCGTCCCCGGTGGGGCGGCGAACACCGCAGCGAACGTCGGCAGCCTGGGCGGCACGCCGTACCTGGCCGGCGTCGTCGGCCAGGACCCCGACGGCGACCGCGTCCGCGAACTGCTCCGCTCGCAGGGCGTCGAGACGGCCTCGGTGGTCCGCGACCCGGCCCGGCCGACCACCACCAAGACCAGGGTGATCGCCCATAGCCAGCAGGTCGTCCGCATCGACCACGAGGCCCCAGGGCCAATCACCGATCCCGTGGAGGCGGCCCTGCTCGATGCCATCACGGAAGCGCTGCCGCGGGTCCGCGGGTGCATCATCTCCGACTACGGCAAGGGCGTCGTGACCCCGGGCTTCGTTGGCCAGTTGTTGCAAAAGACCCGCGCCGCCGGGGTGCCCACGGTCATCGACCCGAAGGGTCTGGACTACGAGAAATACCGCGGCGCCACCCTGGTGAAGCCCAATCAACTTGAAGCCGGGCAGGTACTCAACCGACCGCTGAAGACCTCCGAGGACGTGGACCGGGCCGGGGCGGACCTGCTGGAACTGCTCGGCCCGGAGACAGCGGTCCTCATCACCCGGGGGCCGCACGGGATGTCGCTGTTCGAGCGGGACCGGCCGCTAGTCCATGTCCCGGCGCAGGCCCGGGAGGTGTACGACGTGACCGGGGCCGGCGACACGGTGGCCGGGACGCTGGGGCTGGCACTGGCGGTCGGGGCCGGGCCCGCGGAGGCGTGTCGGCTGGCGAGCCTGGCGGCCGCGGTGGTGGTCGGCAAGGTCGGCACCGCGACGTGCAGCCTGACCGAGCTGCGGGCGGCGCAGCAGGTCGCCCGGTGGTGAATCGGCCCAGTGATCCATACCGGGTGGTAGCAGATGGAGACCTTCCAGGTCCTGAACGGTGTTCGGCGGGCCAAGGCCGCCGAGTCGGTAGGCCACACCAACATTTCCGCGGCGATCTTGGATCAGGACGGCCGGCTGGTCGAGGTTCGGCT
This sequence comes from Fimbriiglobus sp., assembly GCA_035539575.1. Taxonomy (GTDB): domain Bacteria; phylum Planctomycetota; class Planctomycetia; order Gemmatales; family Gemmataceae; genus DASSAT01. The sequence continues at coordinate 3,330 of DATLIF010000244.1, forward strand.
CCTTCCACTCGACAGCCTGCTCTCGCCGAAGGGTATACTGGACTTGCGAAGTAGTGCTGTCGCCCTGATCCGTTTCCGCCGGCTTCAGAGCTTGCTCCTGGCCGGAGTGAGCCTGGACCCAATCGAAGTGATGCCCGGCAACCACGGCACCCCGCTGGCTGCCGTTCAGGTGCTGACATGACACCACCGATCTCCACCCCGCCCGTCCGACCGAGCCACCGGACGACCCCGTTGACCGAGGGCGAAACCCGCGCGGCCCTGCGGGCGATCCACCGCCTCCTGGTCGTAGCTCGCGGGATGGCCTACGACCGCTCAGACCCGGCCGCGCTGGCCGACATCCTCGACGCCGCTGAAGTCCTCCCGCAATCCCTACTCCGGCCGGCTGAGTTCGAGGATCTGTTCCGACCCACCCTCGACGCCCTGGCCGGCCGGTTCCCGGCGCTCCGCGGCATCCACGACGAGTTCGTCAAAGCGGCCGAATGACCTCGATGCCCAGGGTCGCCCGCCAACTCCGGCTTGTCTTTCCACCGGCGCAAGCTAAACTTCTGCGAAACGTCCTCTTAACAGTCACCACCCCGCCGGGCCTCGGCCCGCGGTGTTCCTCTCTGTGATTGTAACGGCGACCGGCCGGGCCCCGGCTCGCCGCGTCCGCGGTCCGTCCGGCCCGACCCCGGTTGACAGCCGACCGCACGAAAGGGTAACTGTCCCGCATGAGCGCAGCGATGCCCTGCCGGTTCTGCCGGCGCGAGATGGACCTCGCACAGCAATTCGCCTATCTGGTCGAGGTCCAGACCCAGACCGACCCGGTCATGCTGGCCGCCATCCGCCGGCTGCCCCACTGCGAGGGGGTGCCGCTGCGGGTCTGCCGGGACTGTCAGGGTGCTATCGAGCAGAAGCGGTTCGTGGTGCGGGACGTGAATGCCAAGTACCGTCGCAGCGGGCAACTCCTGATGTTGGCCGCCTGCATGGTCGGCCTCGGGCTGGTGACCGCCCAGATGAGCCAGTGGATCACGCCGGGGCACTGACCCCGTAAAAACGACCGGGGCCGGTCTTCCGACCGACCCCGCGGCGCTTGCGATCGGCGGCCGGGCTTAAAGCCGACCGGCCACCGACTCACGGCAGTTCCACGTTCTCCTGAGCGGCCTTCTCCCGCAGTTGCTTCATCCCGCGGACGTTGATCTGCCGCACCCGTTCCTTCGTGATGCCGAAGTGCTGGCCGATCTGCTCCAGGGTCATCTCCTCGGAGCCGTCCAGCCCGGTCCGCATGCGGATCACCTCGCGGGTCCGCGGGTCCAGGTAGTCCAGCAACCGGTTCACCCGGTCGCGGGCCTGGCTGGCGGCCGTCAAAACCTCCTGCTCGTCGGTGCGGATGTCGGCCTTGCCGTCGAACAGCTCGTCGGTCCCGGTCAGGTATCGTGACCGGCGGGTGTTCTCGTCCGGGATCGACCGGGCGAAGTTCTTCATGATCGCCCAGGTCGCGTACGTCGAGAACTTGAATCCGCGGCCGTAGTCGAACTTCTCGACCGCCCGCATGACGGAGACGTTGGCGTCGGACTTCAACTCGTCCAGGTTCTGGCCCGGGTTGAGGTGCTTGGTCGCCAGGTTGTGAACCAGCCGCTGGTTGCACTCGATCAGCAGGTCGCGGACGGCCTTGATCTCGGACTGTAGCTCCTCGATCCGCTCCAGGTCGGGCACCCGGACCGGGCCGTCGCCGATCCGCTCCTGGAGCCGGGCCAGGACGTGCTTGATGTAGTTCATCTTGCGGAACATGTGCGCTTCCTGCTCGCGGCTCAAGAGCGGCCGCTCGTACAGGTAGGCCATGTGCGGCTCGACATCCTTGGGCGGCCGCATCGACTTCACCTTGCCGAAGAAGTCTTCCTCGTTGGGCATCGGCCCGAGGATTTCGGCCACCATCGCGGGATCATCGAACTCGGCGTTGTAGATATATGAGATCGGCTCGCGGACCAACCGCTCGGCGCGCACCTCGTTGATTACGCGGTACATGCTGGAGGCCGTCCGACCGAACCGCTTGGCAATCAACTGCACGCTGTCGCCCTCCTGGTAGGCTGTAAAAATCCGGGTCTTGGAGGCCGCGTCCAGCGGCCCGGTCAGGGTCGGGAACACCGCCCGCTCGGGGTGGTCCCGGTCGAAGTTCTTGATGGTGTACCGGACGGCCTCGGCCGACCGGCCCAGGCGGTTGGCGATCTCCCGGCTCACCTCGGTCAGGCACCCGCCCTCGGCAGCCAGCCGGCGGGCGGTCGAGACGATCTCGTCTTTCTCCGTCTCCGTTAGATGGCTGAACCGGGCGCCGCGCTCCACCTGGTCGCGGTGGGCGGTGGCGAACCCCTCGACCGCCGACTTCGGGAACCCGAGCTGCTTGCGGCCGTCGCGGATCACCCGCCTGGCCACCAGCCCTTGCATCCGCCAGCGGCTGACCGTCTTGGTCGAGACGTTGAACTGGCGGCTGACCTCGTCGAGCGTCAGCATCGGCTCGGCCGCCAGTTCCACCGGCATCGGCGGCAGCGACCGCTCAACCCGCTTGACGAACAGCGCCAGGTCGTGCTTGAGTTCGCCGCCCGCGAGTAGCAGGTCCACGTGGGCGTCTGGCCGGTAGTCCGTCAGCCGGAAGCAGACGTACTGGTAGGGGTACACCCGAGCCGGCTCGACCTCGCCGAGCAGCCGCTCGGCTCGGGCCACTTGCTCCTGTCGCCGGGCGGGCGGGGCGAACCGGACCTGCTGGTCCGTCAACTCCCTGAGCACCGGGTGTTTGAAGTCGGTCACGGGTGTCCCTCCTGTGTGGGCGCTGAAGCCCCCTCCGTGTCGTACTGTCGTTCGGCCCGCGGCCATCTTTCTGTTCGCGGCGACCGGCTTCGGATTGTCCGGCCGGCCACCGCTCGCCCAATTGAGATACAACTCGGATGCCGTTCCCTTAACTCTCCGTCGAAATCCTGCCGGAACCCGGTCTTGACCAACCTCTAAGGGTTGGATACACCCTGCCACCTGTCAGGTTCGCAGAAGCGGTGGAATCCGCTGCCCTTACCGACCGGACAGAGGCGGCCCTGGTTCTCGAATTCACACGGACGGAGTACGTCAAGTCGGGAATGCGGCTTAATCACATTGCAATCCCCGGACCAATTCCCATCGACTGACTCCGTTTTCCCGCCAGATGCCACCCCATCCGGCTCTAAATCGTGGTTTTGCAAGCGACTCCGACATCATCCCGCGGTTGCGTCGTGTTACGGGTTCGTGACGGACATCCAACTCCTACCAGCGTCGAGTCGGACTTACAGGACTTCTGTTCAAATTTGCAATCCGGGCACTGTCTCGGAACGCGGCACATCCAGAACGGCCAACTCGCACAACCGACCAACCTTACGCCGCTTGCCCTCTCCAACGGGGGGATGCGGAAAAGCCTCCGGTTTGCGCCGCAGCCGTCGGAACCGCGGGGTTAGAATACGGCGGATGCTGCCCGCCTTCTCTTCCCACTGATGGCGAAACCCCATGGCCTGTAAAACCTTATCGTTGTTCCTCGGGGTTACGGCCGGGGTACTCGCTGGTCCGGACGCCCTTGCCCAGAATCCCGTCACCCTGGCCGAGCGGTTTGACCCCTCCACTGCGTACCGGGTCGAACTGAAAGTTCGACTCGCCGGCCGGCTGGCGGTTCCCCAGGAGCCGGGGAAACCCCCACAGGTGCTCCCGATGAGCGGCGAGAGCACCGTTACATACGACGAACGAGTGCTGCCCGCGGACGAGCCGCAGACGGCGCGGACGGTCCGGGCCTACCGGGAAGTGCAGTTCGCCCGGACGGCCGGCGGCAAGGACCAGAAGGCGGAGGTCCGGCCGTCCGTGCGGCGGATGGTGGTCCTCCGCTCGGACCGCGGCAAGAAAGCTCCGTTCTCGCCCGACGGCCCGCTCACCTGGGGCGAGATCGACGTGGTTCGCACCGACGTCTTCTCGCCGGCCCTGGTTCCCGGGCTGTTACCACCTAAACCCGTCCGCCCCGGCGACCGTTGGCGGCTGACCCCCGCGGCTGTCGTCGAGTTGACCGACCTCGACCCGATCGACTCGGGCGAACTGATGGCAGAGTTCGTCTCGGTGGTCACCATCTCTAATAAGCGGTACGCCAAACTGGGTGTGTCCGGTTCGGTCCGGGGTGGGACCGAGGACGGCACCAGCCAGCAGAAGTTCGAGGGCTCCGGATACTTCGACCTGGAGGCGCACCGGCTGACGTACCTGAACCTCAAGGGCACCCGGGAGATGTTCGGGCCAGACGGCAAGACGGTATCGGGCCGGATCGACGGTACGTTCGTGATGACTCGCGGCCCGGCTGAGAAGACCGCGGACATCTCGGAGGAGGCGCTACGCGGGGTGGACCTGCGGCCGACGGCGGCGAACACCGAGCTGCTCTACGACAACCCCGACCTGGGGGTGCGGTTCCACCACCCGCGGCGGTGGCGCGTCGGCACCGTGCAGGGTCAGCAAGTGACGCTCGACGAACCCGGCGGCGGCGGCGTACTCATCACGGTCGAGCCCGCGTCGCGGCTGCCCGGCGCCGACAAGTACCTCGCCGAGGTGCGCGACTTCCTGACGAAGCAGGGCGCGGCGATCACCGGCGCGGACGCCCCGCGGCGGGTGTCGGACCGGCCGCGGCTGGACCGCTTCGCCCTGGAGGCGGAGGTCAAGAAGGAGAAGGTGCGGCTGGAGTACGCGGTGGTGTCGCAGCCGGAGGGCGGCGTGACGGTGTCCGCGCGGCTGCCGTGGGCCGACCGCGACGAACTCGGCCGCGATGTCGAACGGGTCCTGCGCACACTGAGCATCACGAAGCGGATCGAGAAGTAGAGAATGGCCCTCAAGCCCACCCGTGGCCACGGGTAGGCTTGCGACGCTCCTACAATCACCCACATCCTAACGAGGGCCGTCACCGTGTCCGGGCTGCGGGTCCTGCTGGCGTCGTCGGAGGTGGTCGGGTTCGCCAAGACCGGCGGGCTGGCGGATGTCGCCGGCTCCCTGCCCCGGGCGCTGGCGGCCCGCGGCCACCAGGTCGCGGTCGTCATGCCGTACTACCGCGGCGTCCGGCTCGGCAAGAACCCGCCCGAGCGTACCCCGCACGTCATCCCGGTCCCGGTCGGCACGCGCACCCTGGCCTGCCGGCTGTTCCGCTCGACGCTGCCGAACTCGACCGTGCCGATCTTCTTCGTCGAGGCCCCCGAGTTCTTCGACCGCGACGACCCGGCTCAGGGCATGGGGCTCTACCAGCAGGCCATGCCCGGCGATTACAAGGCCGACTACCCGGACAACGCCGCCCGGTTCACCTTCTTCAGCCGCGCCGTGCTGGAGGCGATCCGCGGAGTCGGGTTCATCCCGGACGTCGTCCACGCCAACGACTGGCAGACCGGCCTGGTCCCGGTGTACCTGTCCGAGGTCTACCGCCAGTCGGTCGGGCTGGCGAACGTGCGGTCGGTGTTCACCATCCACAACATCGCCTACCAGGGGATGTTCCCGCGCGATGTGATGCAGATCACCGGCCTGCCGGGGTGGCTGTTCAACCACCGGCAACTGGAGTTCCACGGGCTGTTCAACTTCCTGAAGGCCGGGGTCGTCTTCGCCGACGCGGTGAACACGGTCAGCCCGACCTACGCCCGCGAGATCCAGACGGCCGAGTACGGCTGCGGGCTGGAGGGGCTTCTGCGCGAGTACCGCGGTAAGCTCACCGGCATCGTGAACGGCGTCGATTACGGCGTCTGGGACCCGGCCACCGACCCGCACATCCCGGCGAACTACGACGCCGCGACGGTCTTCGACCGCAAGCCGCAGAACAAGTCGGCGCTCCAGCGGCAGTTCGGCCTGCCGGAGGAGCCGGACCGACCGGTGCTGGGGATGGTGGCCCGGCTGGCGAGCCAGAAGGGGATCGACCTGGTACTGGGCGCCGCGCCGGGGTTACTGGACCTGGGCTGTCAGTTGGTCTTCCTGGGCGAGGGCGACCCGGAATTTCACAACGAGCTGACGCAGTTCCAGGCCCAGCACCCGGACCGGGTCGGCGTGTACCTGGGGTTCAGCGAGCCGCTGGCGCACCTGATCGAGGCCGGCTCCGACCTGTTCCTGATGCCGAGCCGCTACGAGCCGAGCGGCCTGAACCAGCTTTACTCGCTGAAGTACGGCACCCCGCCGGTGGTCCGTGCGACGGGCGGCCTGGCGGACACGATCGTGAACACCACCGAGGAGAACCTGCGGGCCGGCACCGGGACGGGGTTCGCGTTCCGGGACTACACGGCACACGCGCTCTTCGAGACGGTGAAGTGGGCGCTGACACTCTACCGCGACCGCCCGTCGGACTTCCGCCAGGTGATCCGAACCGCGATGGCACAGGACTGGTCCTGGGACCGCAGCGCCGCGGCATATGAGGAGCTGTACCGACGAATCCTGTAGTAGAGCGTCCAGGCTTATCTGGTGGGCTGGTTTTGGGAGGGCGAGGCTCCTGCCGAGCCGGGCGCTCCCTGACCTTGGGAGGGCGAGGCTCCTGCCGAGCCGGGCGCTCCCACGGCTCGGCAGGAGCCTCGCCCTCCCAACCCACCGATTTAGGCTGGATGCAGTACTACAAGTCTTAACCGCGGACTGGGCAGGAACCGCATCGCATCGGCTGCCATCGCTGGTCATAATGGAATCGCGGATACGGGTCTGCACGTCGCCTCATACCCGGCGTCCGCTCGACTTCCCTGCGCGGGCCGATCCGATGACCACACCTTCCCTCGGCAAACCCCTCCAGTCCCGCCTGCTCTACGCGGTCCTCGCCGCCGGCCTCGGGGCGTTCATCGCCAGTTGGGTCGAGCCGACCTGGCAGGCGCTCGTCCACGGCGAGCGGTTCGACCGGCCAGCGAAGTCCGCACGCATCGGCGGGGTGCCGCTGCCGTCTCCCCTCTGGGCCGGGACCGGGGCCGCAGTGGGACTGGTGTTCGGATTGGTCGGCCGGCGCTGGCGGGTTCGTGGCCTGGTGAGCGCCGCGATCGTAGGGGCCGGGGTCGGTGTGGTGGCCGGCGGGGCGTTTGCCACCACATCGCCCGCCGTCTTCAAACCACAGGTAAGGCCGGCCCCGAACCGGGGCCCGTACTGGGACGTGTACACCCGGGAGTTGATAACCGAGCGGATCGTCCTGGGCGCCTGGATCGGGGCCGTCACCGGGTTGCTGGTCGGCTGGTTCGTCCGCCAGCCGCGGACCGGTCCGGCCGGGGCGACCGCCGACGCCTATTCCCCCTTCGGTGCCGCGACGCCGGCCCCGAGTTACGCGCTCGCCATCGACCTGGACGCCGAACGATTGCGAGCAAATACCACAGCGGACCAGGAACTCCGCCGGGTGCTTCAGCAGCACGGGTTCACCCGGCATCAGGGCGGTGTTCACTACGGCGGCGAGTCTGTGACGGCCGTCACCTGCGTCCTGGCGGCCCAGGACCTGGCGCGATCGCTGCCGTGGTTCGCGGCGTCGGCCCGGCAAATTCGGATGCTGCGGGTCGGTGAGACGGACGACCTCATGCCCGCCGTCCAGCGGGCCGTCGGCGGGCAACCGTAGCCATGCACATCCGCCCGTTCGAGCCGGCCGACGAGGACGCGGTCGTCGCACTCTGGGACCGGTGCGGGCTGACCCGGCCGTGGAACGACCCCCGCAAGGACATCCGCCGCAAGCTCGCCGTCCGCCCGGACCTGTTCCTGGTCGGCGTCCTCGGCAGCGAGATCATCGCCACCGCGATGGCCGGCTACGACGGCCACCGCGGCTGGGTCTACTACTTCGGCGTCGATCCGGCTCACCAGCACAACGGATACGGCCGGGCGCTCATGGGCGAGGTCGAGCGGCGGCTGCGGGCCGAGGGGTGCCCGAAGATCAACCTCCAGGTGCGGTCCACGAACGCCGCGGTGATCGCGTTCTACCGGCAACTCGGGTACGCCGTCGATGACGTGGCCGGCCTCGGCAAGCGGCTCGAACACGACGAACCCGGTTCCCCCCTCGACGAGCGGCCGGCAGGTTCGTGAAAAGAACCTTATGGCCGACGCATCCCTGTCCCCCGAGTACCGCCGCGACCCGGTCACCGGCCGGTGGGTGATCTTCGCCCCGGAGCGGTCGCTGCGGCCGCTGGCCCTGTCGCACTCGAAGCCGCACGCGCGCTGGGACGCCGAACGCGACACCTGCCCGTTCTGCGAGGGTCACGAAACCGACACGCCCCGCGAACTGTTCGCCGAGCGCGACCCCGGCTCGAAGCCCGACGGCCCCGGCTGGCGGCTGCGCGTCGTACCGAACCGCTTCCCCGCCGTGCGGCCGACCGCGACGGCAAACGCCGCGGCCAGCCGGGACGGCCTGTTCGAGTTGGCACCGGGCGTCGGGGTGCATGAACTGGTCATCGAGTGCCCGCGGCACACGTCGAGTCCGACCGGGCTGACCGACGCCGAGTTCGCCGCCGTCTTCCGCGCCTACCGCGACCGCATCACGGCGCTCTCGGCCGACCCGCGGTTCGCCTACGTCACCGTGTTCAAGAACGTCGGGGCCGAGGCCGGGGCGTCGCTGGCCCACCTGCACTCGCAGGTCGTCGCCACCCCGTTCGCCCCGGATCGCCTCCGGGACGAACTCGACGGCGCCGCCGACTACCACCGCCGCGAGGGCCGGTGCGTCTTCTGCGACATCGCGCGACAAGAGTCGGAAGCCGGTGTGCGTGTGA
>DATLIF010000245.1:0-5167 GCA_035539575.1 Fimbriiglobus sp.
GGGCGTATCATAACACGGTGCCGGACGGGAGTCTAAGGGATGACGCCGGACTTCTTTGACCGTTTCGCCGCCGACCCTGGGACCGGTTCGCCGCCGGGGTTGCAGCTCCTTTTCCACACCGCGCTCGACCTCGACGCCGACGCCGTGACTGCGTCGCTGCACGCCCACCCGGAGCTGGCGGCGGCGCGGGTCGAGCTGGTCCGGGTGGCGGACGTGCCGGCCGCGGCGAGTCTCGTCTCGGCAGACGGCCCGCCGGCGTCGGTGCTGGGGCTGGTCGAATGGGGCGACCACCGGGTGCGGCTGGCCGGGTTCGACGCGCCGATGCCGTACGGGCCGGTCGAGGCGTGCGTCGGCCCGGCGATGGTCGCCCCGCCGGTCAAGCAGGACGCGAAGCTGCACCGGTCGCATGCGCTCTTGTACTACACCGGCACGCACGGCGACCCGCTGGAGCGCTACGTCGCGCTCGGTGTGGTCGCGTCGGCGCTGGCCCGGCTCGACGCGATCGTGGTGATGAACGAGGAGGCGCGGACGGCCGTACCTGCGCTGGACCTCATCCCCGAGGACGGCGAGGACCTGCTGCGGACGCTGCGGGGCTTGCCGCTGCCGTACCTGTACGCCGGGTTCGTGAAACTGGACGTGGGCGACGCGGAGCGGCCGTGGGTGCGGACGTTCGCCGCGCACCGGTTCGGGCTGCCGGACCTGGCGTATCACCTGAGCGGGCATTCCGAGACGAGCCAGGCGTTCCGGCTGTTCGCGGGGATGCTCGGCTACCTGCGGCAGTCGGGGGAACGGTTCGAGCCGGGCGACGGCATCGACCTCGGCGGCGAGGGGAAGCTGCGGCTGCGGGCGCCGACGGACGCGGAGTGGTATCTGGAGAGCGACGGGACGATGCTGGTGGTGGAGGGGACCTCGGACTGAACGCCTAATGAGTTTTGACGGCCAAGTTCGGTAGTGGTGTAATCGGGGTAGGTCGCCCGTTAGGAGCGATGCCATGCCCCGACTCACGTTATCCCTGACCGAGGGCCAACGGCAGGCGTTGGCCGACCACCGCGACCACGACCCCCGGCCCTATGTCCGGGAGCGGTGCGCCGCCCTGCTCAAGGTGGCCGACGGCGACGCCCCGTACGCGGTCGCCCGGCACGGACTGCTGAAGCCCCGGGATCCGGACACCGTCTACCACTGGCTGGACCTCTACCAAGCCGAGGGACTCGACGGGCTGATCGGTCACCCTCATGGGGGAGATCGTCGCCGCCCCTTTCGACCGACGCGAGGAGTTGGTCGAGCGACTCCGCGAAGGGCCGGGTGAGGAGGCCCGCCGCGAGGCCGCCCCGACCCCAAGCGGTCCGCCCCCGAGCCGGTGGACCCTCCGGACCCTCCGGGCCACCTTCGACTGGCTGAGCGACTACACCCTCGGCGGGGTGTGGCGGTGGCTGGATCGGGTCGGGTTGGGACTGCGGACAGCCCGGGTGCAGCAGTTCAGCCCAGACCCGGAGTACACCGTCAAGCTGGCTCGGCTCCGGCGGTGCCTGCGAGCGGCGGCCACCGATCCCGGTGCGGCGGTGGCCGTGTTCCTGGACGAGATGGGCTACACTCGCTGGCCGGAGCCGGACGCCGACTGGGGACCGCTGGCCCCGGCCGCCCCGGCGGTGGCCGACCGGTTTGGCAGCCCCAACCGGCTGTGGCGGGTCATCGGGGCGATGGACGCGGTGACCGGGCGAGTGGAGTACCTGGACGGCTACGTCGTCGGCCGGGCGAAGGTGATCGCCCTGTACCGGCGATTGGACGAAGTATATCCCAACGCCCGGCGGATCTATGTGATCCAGGACAACTGGTCGATCCACACGCACGACGACGTGCTGGGGGCGTTGAAGCAGTGGCCGCGGCTCAAGCCGGTGTGGCTGCCGACCTATGCCCCGTGGCTCAACCCGATCGAGAAGCTGTGGCGGTGGCTGCGGCGGGACGTGCTGAAGCTGCACCGGTTGGCCGCCGACTGGTCGGTCCTGCGGGGCCGGGTGAACGAGTTCCTGGATCAGTTTGCTTCGGGCTCGCAAGCCCTGCTCCATTACGTCGGGTTGTTGGGCGACGGGCGGCTGGCCCGTTGGCTTCGCCCCAGATAGTTACCGAACTTGGCCGTCAAAACTCATCAGGTGCCAGTTCCGATACCCTTCCCCGGAGTGCTCCCATGACCAGCTTCGTCGCGTTGGCGGCCGCGTTCGCCGTCGGGCTGACTTCCCCCGCCGTGAAGGCCGAGCCGCGGGCCGCTCAGAAGGCCGTCCCGCAGATCGGCCACATGGTCTTCTTCAAGCTCAAGGACGCCACCCCGGAGAACAAGCAGAAGCTGGTGGCCGACTGTGAGAAGTACCTGCGCGACCACGAGGGGGTGGTGTACTTCTCCGCCGGGGCGCGGGCCGAGGCGTTCGACCGGGACGTCAACGACAAGGACTGGGACGTGGCGCTGCACCTGGTCTTCGTCGATAAGGCGGCCCACGACAAGTACGCGGTCCACCCGGAACACCTGAAGTTCATCGAGGAGAACAAAGCAGGCTGGGCCAAGGTCCGGGTGTTCGACTCGGAACTCACCCCGCCGAAGAAGAAGTAAGAGAATCACCACAAAGGCACAAAGGACACAAAGAAGACCGAAGAATGTGTTGAAGAAAGAACCCGGTTCCTTCTTTGACTCGTCCAGTTGTCTTCTTTGTGTCCTTTGTGCCTTTGTGGTGATTCTCTTGCTACCCCCGCGCCATCCGCATCGCGACCACCGCACCAATGATCCCCGCGGCCACCGACCCGGCGGCGTACGCGATCGCGGCCGCGGTGCGGTCCTTCTCCAGCAGCGTCACCAGTTCGATGCTGAACGTCGAGAAGGTGGTGAACCCGCCGCAGAAGCCCGTCCCGAGCAGCAGGAACCACGCCGGCCGGTCCTTGTACCAGACGGCCACCAGCCCCAGCACGAACGATCCGAGGACGTTCACCGCGAACGTGTGCCACGGGAACGTCTGGATCGCGTGGAACCGCGCCGCCCAGTGGCCGACCGCGTATCGGCACCACGCCCCGGCCGCGCCGCCGAGCATCACCGCCAGCGGGTTCGCCCACCCGGTCAGCCAGTCCGGCATCGCCACCTCTCGCGAAACGAAACGGGCGGGGGCCGCGGCCCCCGCCCCTCACGGTACGGGATATTCTGTCACTTGCCGGCAGGCTTCGTCGGCTCTGCCGGCGTTTCGGCGGTGCCCGCCGCCACCGGCACGTCGGTGAGCTTGAACGGGACCTCGATCACCTTCGCCCGGGTGCCCGTACACGACGCCTTCGCCGGAGCGCCCTGATCCTCCTCCGACGGCCGGGCCAGCAGCTTGATCCGGTCTATCACCTCGCCGGTGATAGTCCGGGTGAATATTCGCGTGCTGGAAACCACGGTCAGGTCGAACGGCTTGCCGTCGGCGTCCGTCAGGGTCAGCCCGAACGCGGTTCGGACCCGGGGGCCGTCGGCGGTGTCACGGTTGATCCGCCCCCCGGCCACGATCACCGGTGCCTGGGCGCGAATGACCACCGCCCGCCCGCCGCGGCGACCGAACTGCTCCTCGACGTCGGGCAGGCCGGCCACCTGCACCTCGGTCGGGTCGTAGCGCAGGGTCGCCTCGAAGTCGTACGCCTCGCCCTCGGGCCGCTCGGTCAGGGAGACGGACAGGGCCAAGCCGTTGGCCCCGAGCGCCGAGGCGACCGGCTTCCTGTCCAGTCCGGCGACGTAAAGTCGCTGAAGTCGCTGGAGGGGGTGCTGCGCGGCGTGATCCGCACCGGGCCGGAGGAACTCGCCGCCGTCGCCGGACTGGACAGGAAGCCGGTCGCCTTGAGCCGGACGAGCGCCTGCGTGGCGGCCGGCATGAACGCCTGCGTCGGCCGGCGGCCGAGTCGGTCGAAGTTGCCGCCAACGATCGCGGCGCCCGGGACCGGGAAGACGCGGGTGGGGAAGGGCAGGTCGTCAGCCGCCGCGGCCAGTTCGCGGCCGGCGTCGTCGGTCGCCCGGGTCACGCGGACCGACTCGACGCGCTGCCACTTCAGCCGCGGTTCGGCGCCAGCGTGCAGGACGACGGGAACGGTGTCCCGCGGCACGCCCTCCAGCGCGGCGGCCGGGAAGGGCACCGCCTCGACCCGCACGGCGCCGCTGACGCAACTGGGGTGCGGCCGGTCGGACCGCGGCTGCAGCGAGAGGGTGGCGGGGCCAGGCGCGTATGCGGCGGCCCCGGTCGCCCGGTCGAGCGCCGCCCGCCGGGCCTGCATCTCCGCGAGTTGGGCCATGGCCTGCTCCATCCGCGCCTGCTGTTGCCTGAGTTGCGCGATGAGTTCTTCGGCCTTCTGTCCGTCGCCCCCACCGCGATTTCCCACGGCCGCCGCCTGCCGGGCCTTCAACGCCTGCACCTGCTGGGCCATCGCGGCGGCGAGCGCGGCCTGCCGCTCGGCCATCATCAGGGCTTCCCGGGTCCGCGGGTCGGAGGCCGCCGGCATCACGACGGCCGTCGGCACCATCTCGAACCCGGTGGCGTCGCACACCTTTGCCACCGCGTCCCAGAACGGCACCTTGCCGCTGGTCTTTACCGTCACCTTCGCCTCGGGCTCGCCAAGCACCAGCCGGCCGCCGGACTGCTTCTCCAGCGCGTCCAGTACATGCTTCAGAGGTGCGTTCTCGAAGTTCAATTCCACCAGCGTCGGCGTGAGGAGTTGGTCGTTGTCCATCCGCTTGGCGATCTTCGCGGCCAGCTCCGCGGCCCGGCGGGCGGTCTCGGCGTCGGGGCTCGACGCGGCCGCCTTGCGGATCGCCGGCAGCGCCGGGCCGCCGAGGGCGTCCAGCTCCTTCGACGCGGCCTCCCGCGCCCGGTAGTCGGGGCTGCCGAGTTGCGCGATCAGCTTCGCGACCGCGTCCGGGTCGGCCGCGGAGGCGCTGCCCAGTAGCCACAACAGTGAGACAGTCAGAAGTGCCCGCATGGCGAAGTCCCTCGGCCCGGGGCGGAAAGGCCGCCGGCCGCGCGCTCAGGGCGGCCGACTAGTGGTTGAAGTTACCCGACTCCCGGCCGGACGCAAGCGCCCGGTCGGGAAAGTTACACTCAACCCAGCATCTTCTCGACCACCTTGCCCTCGCGGAAAAGCTGGACCGGGCGGCCAGTCGGGGTCTGCAGCT
>DATLIF010000246.1:0-18151 GCA_035539575.1 Fimbriiglobus sp.
GGCTACCAATACCCCACGGACGATACCCGCCGCAAGGACTGGCTTCCGAACATGTCACGAATCTGAATCGTTACCCCTGCCCCGCCTGGGTCGCAGGCGGGCAACCGCGTCACTGCCGGGCGGTGGGCCGACATCTTCCGCGGCCTCGGCCACCTGGTCACGGTCCTGACCGAGTACCGGGACGAGGACTGCGAACTCCTGGTGGCGTTGCACGCGGTCAAGTCCGCCCCGAGCGTTGAGCGGTTCGCTGCGCGGTGTCCGGGCCGCCCGGTCGTCGTCGCGATCACCGGGACGGACATCCACCTCGACCCTTCCGCCGAGCAGTACGACCGCCTCCAGGCCGTTGCGCGCAGAACGGCCGCCGCCGCGGACCGCGTCGTCTTCCTGCGCGAGCCGGCGCCACTGGAGCTGGGCTGGCTGCTCGACGAGGAGGTGTGGCCGAAGTACCGGGTGATCTACCAGTCCGCCGAGCCGCCCGCCGTGCGTCGCGAGTCGCTTGCCGGTGTGTTCGAGGTCTGCGTCCTAGGCCACCTGCGGCCGGTGAAGGATCCGTTCCGCGCGGCCGAGGCGGCGCGTCTACTGCCGTCGGAGTCGCGGGTCCGGGTGCTGCACATCGGGGCCACGCTCACCACCGAGATGGAGGACCAGGCCCGGCGAGAGCAGGCCGAGAACCCGCGTTACCGCTGGTACGGCGAACTACCGCGGGACGAGGCGATGACCCTGCTATCCGGGTGCCGGCTGCTGGCGATGACGTCCGTCTCCGAGGGCGGGCCGAGCGCGGTGTCCGAGGCGCTGGCGTGCGGGGTGCCGGTCGTCTCGACCCGGATTAGCGGCGTGGTCGGCCTGCTCGGCGACGAGTATCCGGGCTACTTCCCGATCGGGGACACGCTCGAACTGGCGCGGCTGTTCTGGCGGTGTGAGACGACGCCGGCGTTCTACGCCGCGCTCGCGGCGTGGTGCGACGGCCGGCGGCACCTGATCGAGCCGGGCCGGGAGGCGGGAAGCTGGCGACTCCTCCTCGGCGAACTCTCATAGACGGCGGTTCGCGGACGGGAGGCCTGTCACTCCGCCGTCGGACGTGGCTATAATTGGGGTGGCATGCCCGGCCGTCACGTCGGGGCCGATCGTCCGAGCCGTCCTCGAACCCGGTCCGTCGGGACTGACGGCCAGCCCCGGCCGGGGGTCGCCCGATGAACAAGGTGCTCACCAGATACGCCGACTGCCCGGCGTGTGGCCTGCGGCATCGGTTCCTCCTGCCGCTCGACGACCCCGTCTCCCAGGAGTACGGCTACGTCTGTCCGAGGACCGGCCGGCCGGCGTCCGTCACCCCGTGGGGCGAGTGGCTGGTCCTCCGGTTCCCGCCGACCGGCGTCATCACCCTGCTTCCGCTCGGGACCGTATCCATCTGCACCCCGACGCCCTCTGCCCCCGAGGTCGGGCTACCGGCCGCGACGGTAATCGCCGCTTCGCCGCCTGTGGCCGTGGGGTGATGGGTCATGTTCAGGGCAGGACGACGCCGCAGCGGGTGCGGAAGGGGCTGTAGTCGAACCCGTTGATCGTCCCGTCGGCGTTGAAGTCCAGACTGGCCGCACTTCCACCCGCCCCGGAGCGAACCGCTGGCTCAGGGGACGGGGGAGTGAAGGGGGATGACGGGTGACTGCAACGGGTAGCGAACCCGTCGTTCGAATCCTCAGCCGAGTTCTCAGTCAGTGAGGTCGAACACCGGCGAGTTCTCGCCGTCCTGGACCTCGGCAGTCAGAGGCGAGGTGGCCGGGTTCGTGTACCGGTTCGGTACGATCGGCGGTGGCAGGGGAACCCGCTCCTCGGGTAGTTTCTCGCCCATGTCCTGCATCGCCACGATAACCACCTTGTGCTTGCCGAGGATCGCGCCGTCTCCCGACGAGTAGGTGGTCATCGAAAACGTCCCGTCCTTTGCGATCTCCCCCGTGGCCGACGGGCCGCCCGACGCGGGGATGAAGGTGACCGTCCCGTTTGGGACGGCCTTGCCCTTGTACGTCACCTTTCCGTTGACCCGGGCCGTCCTGGCCCGCTTCTCGCCGCCGCAGCCTGCCGCGGCCCACAGCGCCGCCAGGGCGGCCAGGGCGACGAGGGCCGTCCTGGCCGGAATCCGCTTGCTCATCACTGGATCTCCGGTCCGGGTCACTGGAGGGTTACGACTTCGCCGCCGGCCCGCGTCGCCATCATCTGGAGCGTCGTGAGGTCGGTGGTCTTCGGCAGGAACCGCACGCTGCCGTCACACAGGGCCACGTTGACCCCGTCCCCGCCGTGGTTGCTGGTGAACGGCGTCTCGTTGGTGAAGAACGAGCCGGTGTAACCAATCGGGTAGGTGACGATCTTGTGGTCGATCATCAGCCAGCCCCGGGCGGGATCCCGGGGCGCGACGTCCGTGTAGTCGTAGTATCCCCAGGTCCACGGCTGGATGCCGCCCCAACTGCGGGACACCAGCGCCCGTCCCTTGGCCGACGAAGTCTCCCCGAACATCAGGGTGTTGGATGTACCGTCGCTGATCGCCGGAAGGGTCACCTTGCTCAGCGGGAACACGACTCCGGACGTGGAGTACCACTGGTGCCGGCCCCACGTCCCCTGGACGAGGCCGACGTTCGGGGAACCGCCGACCGCCCGGTAGTGCAGCGCCGCCTGGTTGGCCGCCTGGATGGCCGGGTTGGATGTGTTCCAGGCGTCGGGGCTCTTCGAGCCGAGTTCGGACGCCGGGCAGACGAAGGTCTTGACCGGATCCATGTAGATCTGATGGTCCCCGTAGTGCGGGGCCGCGGTGAGCCGCCACGGCATGACGGTCACCAGGGCGTTCGGGGTGAACGAGTCAATCATGGTCCGGCGGTTGCCTTCCTCGAAGTACGGGAAGACGAGGCCGGGCCAGCCAATCACGTACCGGACCATGGAGGCCTTGTCGCCGCCCGTCGGCAGAACGCCGTTGGCGCTCTCGTAGTTGTGGAACGCCAGGGCGAGCTGCTTGATGTTGTTCTGACAGGTTGTCCGGGCGGCGGCGTCACGCACCTTCTGGACGGCAGGCAGCAGCAGCCCGATCAGGATGGCGATGATCGCGATCACCACCAACAACTCGATCAGCGTGAACCCGGGTCGTGACTTCGTACGATAGGGACGCATTGGGCAACTCCACTGAAAAAGGTGAGATCAGGCCGCCGGGAGAGAGACCCTGGCGAAAGTGGACTGAGGCCGACCGATCCTACCGCGTGCTGATTGACGCCCGCAAGCGATTTCCTGCGGTTCGGAGCGACCGAGTCAGACTTTGGTAGCGGACGATCGTTAGCCCATGTGGGCTACACAGTCCCGGTTGCCAGGCTGACATTCGCCGCAATCGCATCTGCTTCGCCGTGGCGTCCGGGGCGTAATTCGGGCATACTTGTGAGGTCCACCCTGCCACACCTGCTTCCGCAGGAGCCTCCGATGACCGCCCAGGTCGCAACACCGCACACCGCCTCTCACGCCGCCGACACCACCGCCAACTCGCTCCTGCCCGCCGCCCGTGATCTGGTCCGGGTCGGCGGCCGGCGGTGGTTCCTCCAGACCGGGCTGGCCGGGTTCGCCGGCCTGTCCCTGGCTGACGTCCTCCGGGCGCGGGCCGCCGGTGGTGGCGGTGGCGACCGACGGGCGGTCGTCCTCTTCTGGCTGTCCGGCGGGCCGAGTCAGCTCGACACCTGGGACCCGAAGCCCGACGCCCCGGCGGAGGTCCGCGGGCCTTACCAGACGATCTCGACCAGCGTCCCCGGCGTCCGGTTCTGCGAGCACCTCCCCATGCAGGCGAAACTCGCCCACAAGCTGACCGTCATCCGGTCGGTGGACTGTGCAGCGAGTAACCACACGCCGATCACCATGCAGGCCGGCAACCCGCTCGCCCGGCGAACGAACGACGGGCGGGACGGCGGCGGGTATCCGTCGATGGGGTCGGTGGCGGCGAAGTTCCGCGGGGCGAACGCGCCGGGGATGCCGGCCTTCCTCGGCCTGGCCGACTCCTGGAAGGCGGACGTGTGGGGCGCCGGCAACATGGGGAGCGAGTACGAGCCGGTGAAGGGGAACGAACTCCCCGGCCGGCTCACGCTTCCCGCCGGGATGGACATGCCGCGGCTGGCGGACCGGGCCGACCTGCGGAAACGGTTCGACAACCTGCACCGCGACCTGGACGCCGGACACCAGATGGAGGCGATCGACCGCTACGCCGAGCAGGCGCTCGGCATGGTGTTGTCGCCGAAGGTCCGCGAAGCGTTCGACCTCTCGAAGGAGCCGGAGAAGGTGCGCGATCGGTACGGGCGGGTGAGCGTCGGGGAGAAGGCCCTGCTTGCCCGCCGGCTGGTCGAGGCGGGGACGACGTTCGTCCTGGTGAGCGGGAAGTGGGGATACTTCGACCACCACGGTGACAACGTCCCGCCGTGGGGCGGCATCCAGAAGGGGCTCACGCCGATCCTCCCGACGATCGACCGGGCCCTGACCGCGCTGGTCGAGGACCTGGACACCCGCGGGCTGCTCGCCTCGACGCTGGTGCTGATGCTCGGCGAGTTCGGCCGATCGCCCGTGATGACGAAGGACGGCGGGCGCGACCACTGGACTCCCGTGATGTCGATGGTGGCGGCCGGCGGGGCCGGGACGCACGGTCGGGTGATCGGGAGCACCGACCCCCGCGGGGGGGCGATCCGCAGCCGCGGGGTTGGCCCCTCCGACCTCGCCGCGACGGTGTTCCGGCACCTCGGCGTGCCACTCGACGCCCAGTGGACCGACCGGCAAGGGAGGCCGTTCCCGGTCGTCACCGAGGGCGGCGCGCCGATCCCGGAGTTGGTCTGACGACATCCCGGTCCGAGAAGTCTCGCGAGTGGCGGCACCCAAGATGGCCCACCGGGTCATCGGAAGGGGGCGTCTAGCCGCTGCCCCGGTTCCGTGCGATGCCGGTTCCGGGGGACGAAGGCGACTGGAAGTAAGGCAATTCTGCTGAGTGGCCAAGGTGGGACTCGAACCCACACACCTTTTGGGTACTCGATTTTGAGTCGAGCGCGTCTGCCATTCCGCCACTTGGCCGGAGTTCCCAGCTTAAGCCGGGGTCGGGAGGCGGACAAGGGGGGCGGCCGCCCGACTGGCGTAACCCCGCGGGGAACCGCGGGGTTACGCCAGTCGGATGAGGATGCACCTCGCCCCGCACCTGGCGTCGCGGTCGGCGCGGGGCCGGCATATTACCACGCCCCGCGCGGTCGCGCCAGCCTGAATGGTGCATGTGCACCAATCGAATAGTGTACCCCGAATCAGCTCCGCGCGCCTCAGTCGATGAGCGCACGGGCCGTCTGCCGCGTTTTTTCCAGAAAACTGTACATGCGCATACCATGCGCCCTTGTCGCGGTCGGGGAATTGTATCACTATTCGGTTGTCGCCAGCGGACGTGGCTGGAACGAACCGTTACCCCGAGGGTGTCCGCCGGTTCTGGAGGGCAGGAACAACTATGAGCCGAACTGAACTGGTCGAAGGCGGCGTGGTCACGCTGGCGAAGGCGTGCGAGATCACCTCGCTCAGCCGCGCGAAGCTTTACCACATGATAGCACAGGGCAAGCTGCCATTCGTGAAGTTGACCCCTCGTCGGAGAGCGATTCCGAGGGCCGCCCTGACGCAACTCCTGGCCGACGGGTTGGTCACGCCGCCGGAACTGGCCGCGGCGGGCGCCTGAGCCCGCGGCCGGGCGCAACATCGGCAGTGACGAAGTTACACCGGACTCGGGCGGGCCGTCCGTCACCGCCGCGGCCTTCGAACTACGGTCCCGCGGATTCCCCGTCTGTCAGCTCCGGCCGGGCGAGAAGTTCCCCACCTACAAGGAGTGGACGACGCGCTCCCTCGAAGGGTGGGAGTTCGAGGCCACCGACAACATCGGCATCATGGGTGGGTTCCTGTACGACCACTTCGGCCCGAGCGATCACATCCCCGACGGCGTGAATGCGGGCGACCTCGCGCTCGTGATCCTCGACCTGGACGACGCCGACGTGCTGGCCGCCGCGGACGACTTCCTTCCGCCGACGGGGATGGAGGAGGGGCGCCCTGGCAAGCCGCGCTCGCACAGATACTACCTCGTGGACGCCACCAAGGTTCCCGCGGCGCACACCGCCGGGTACGGCGGGACCGCCAAACAAGCCGTGGAGGCCGCGGCCCGCGAGGATCAGTATCCCGGACCGTGAACACGGTCGTTCACCCGACCGGGCCGGGAGGAAGCCTTCCGCCTGATCGGGGCCGGCGGTCAGACTGCGTGTCCGCCGTCTCTCCACTCGAGCGGCGTTCGCCGCGAGTGGGAGGGCGGCGAGATCGGCGAACCGGCGGTCGTCGATTACATGGACCTGTGGCTCGCGGGCTGCAAACTCGCCGAGGCGACCGGGTGCAAGGTTCCCGAAGGTCGATGATGACGGGGCGGAAGACGCCCGGTCGGACGCGGGCGAGCCAACCACAACAACCGAACCTGGGGACTCCACAGGGGGGGGCGTCGCTGTGGGTGGTGGCGACCCGGCCGCGCCGCCCGAGTCCCCCGAGGCGCCTCGGCCGGACGCGACGGCCGACCTACAGATCCTCGACGACATCGGCGCGTCGATCCACGGTGACAGGTTCCGTCGCCTGCTGCGCGGCGACCTGAGCGACTACAACGGCGACCACTCGGCCGCCGGGTGCGGCTCCGTGCGTGGAAGGTCGGCGGGCGCTGGCAAACGTCCTCCGACGCGCTGGCCGACTTTATGTCCGCGCTGAACGCCCACACCACGCCGGCCGAGGTCGGCACCGTCGCGACCGCTTGACCCGAACCCGCAACGACTGCCCCGACTGGAGACCCACGATGTCCGCCCTAACCCTCAGCGAACAGGCCGCCCTCAGCCCCACCCAGATCGACCGCCAGCGCGGCGTCGTCTCCAACGTCAAGGTGCTCGGCCGCACCTCGAAGAATGGTAAGACCTACTCTGACTCTGCTATGGCCGATCTGTGTCGGCTCGGCGAGCAGTCGGTCGTCTACACGAACCACCCCGACATCAAGTACGCAGGCCGCCGCGCGCCGCGCAACCGTCGAGGCCGAGGTCCGCGCGGCGGTCGCCACCGACCCCGGCGTCGCCGCCCTGAAGTCGCGTGAGGCCCGGCTCCGCGAGTCGCTCGATCGGTATCGTCAGGAGCTTGTCGGTTGCGAGCGCGACCTCGTCGCCGCGGAG
Source organism: Fimbriiglobus sp. (assembly GCA_035539575.1). Classification (GTDB taxonomy): domain Bacteria; phylum Planctomycetota; class Planctomycetia; order Gemmatales; family Gemmataceae; genus DASSAT01. The sequence goes on from DATLIF010000246.1 coordinate 7,212, forward strand.
CGGACCGCGTCGAACGCGATCCGCGCCGGCGAAGACCCCGCCCCGCACGAACAACAAACGGTCGCCTTGGGGGGGAGCAGATCGCGCAGCTCCGGCGGCGTGTTGCCGGGACCGAGGCCGGCCTATCCGATACCGCGGCCGACATGAACCGCGCGACCACGAATGTCCAACGTGCCGTCCGCGCGCGGCTTCATGACCTCTCCGAGCAGGAACTTACTCGGGTGTCCTGTGAGGTTGCCGACGCGCTGTTCGAGCGCATCCACCAGATCGCCCGCGTCCGCGCCGCGATGAACGCCGCCCGAGACTAACCGCACCGCCCGCCCCGCGGGCCGCGACCCCGACGCGACCAGCGGGGCGACCATAACGAGGATGCGACGATGCTACGCCAAGGACTACGCCGCCCCGATACGGCCCTACGCCGCAAGCGGTTCCGGGCATTCTTACGGGTGTGCCCAAGCTTCCCGTTCACCGAGGACGAGCTGCACACCCTCTGCACGGAGTACGGCATCGCCGTGTGCGCTCCGTGTGCCGGGCCGGCCGGCGTCGAGATGATCCTCGCGTCCGGTGGCCGCTTGCGGGCCGCCCGGCTCGCGGTCCATCTGACCGAGATCGCAGCCGAGCGCGGCAGCGCTTGGGTGTTCTGGCTCGATAACGACCACCTGGGCGGGTGCCTCCGCGGTGCGGTCTCCGCGGTCCCTGTCTGTACTGTTCGCCCCGCCTCCGACGCGGTCTGAGGCGGTCTACCTGAGGTGCCGAGATGACTTCTACCGAGCAACCGCGCCCGACCGTGACCGGGAACCTGAACGATCAGATTATCGAGCTGCTGGCCGCAGGGCACACGGTCACACAGACGGCCGCCATCGTGGGCCGCAGTACCTCCGCGCTTTACCGACGGCTTCGCGACAAGGTGTTCATGAGCCGCGTCGCGGAGGCGAGGGGCGCGCAGTTGAGGCCACTCGCGGACGCCGCGCACGAGGAGGCGCCGGCCGCGCTACAGCGCCTCGTCGATCTGAGCCGCGACCCGGACGTACACGCGAGTTCGAGGATCAAGGCCAACGCGATCCTCGTCGAACTGCGCCTCCGGCTCCACACGGCCCAGGACGTCGAGGCGCGGCTCGCTGCCGTTGAGGCCGCCATCCAGGCGGCCACGCTGGTGCAGTACCAGTTGAATCGAAGCTCCGCACAGGCCGCCGAGATGCGAAAGGCCGAGGAGATCGTCCTCGGCTCGCTCGACGCCGAGGAGGCCGACCGATGAAGCGACCCGATAGCGCGCCGGACATCGCCGAGGTGAGGCGCCTGCTCGCGGAGCGTGAGGAGGCTCGCGCCCGGCTCGACCGGCTTTGGAACGACCCGCGCATCGCGGCGCGGGCGCGCGAGATCTACGCCGAGCTGACCGCCCCGCGGACCGCGACCGAGTTTGTCTTGCACGGTCGCAACCCCGACAGCTTGTCCGACCTCGCGCGGGTCGAGGCGATCGAGCGGGCAGCCGCCGAGTTCCTCGGCGCAAAGTAACACAACCTTCGTCGTTGACCGGGGCAGATGATCCGGCGAAACTGCCGCACTGCAACCGGCTGGGCGGTCGGGGATCGGTCGTTCGATTACCAAGACATCGGGAGGGGGAGTGATGCGATTCTTGTTGAAGGTCAACATCCCGGTAGAGGCGGGGAACGCGGCGGCGAAGGCCGGCAAGCTCGGCACGACCATCAAGTCGATCCTCGACGACCTCAAGCCGGAGGCCGCCTACTTCACGGACGACAGCGGTCAGCGCACGGGCCTGATCTTCTTCGACATGCAGGACGCCTCCCAGATCCCGGCCGTCGCGGAGCCGTGGCTCCAGGCGTTCAACGCGGCCATCGAGTTGCACCCGGTCATGGTGCCGGACGACTTGGCCAAGGCGGCGGACGCGATCGAAAAGGCGGTCATGAAGTTCGCGACCTGACCGCCCGTGGGAAGGGAAAACCCGCGGGCCGGCCCGTTGTCGAGCCGGCCCGCGGGTTCGTGCTAGACGTACCGGAGGGAGAGGTACTGCGTGTCCTGGATGACGGGGGTCGCCAGGGCCGCCCGCATCCGGCGGATGTTGGTCTCGTTCAGCGTGTCCTCGGGCCAGTTCCTGTCGGCCGCCAGACCGCCGTCGTTGTGCAGGTTCTGACCGGCCTGGAGCTTGTTGTGCATCGCCTCGTGGAAGGCCACATTGATCAGCGTCTGCATGTTGCCGACGGTGCCGCCCCGCAGTAGCGACTCGACGTACACCTCGGAGATGGTCCCGGAGCCGTTGGATCGGGTGGTGCCCCCGCCGCCGAGCTGGGAGAAGCCCGGCTCCCGCCGGACGATTAGGCTCTCGGCCGAGGTCCGCAGGAAGTAGATGAGCACCGCGTCGCCGGTCACGTCCGAGGCGGGCCGATCCCACCAGAAGTCCGACTCCGTGTACCGGGTCGCCGGGTACGTCCGCCGGGGCTGCATCACCCGGCGAGAACTGTACACCGACGGCTTGTTGCCGAACACCTCGGGGTCGCCTGCCCTTGCCCTCGGCAGCCGGGAGTGGAGCGAGTCCCCTTCGATCGTGTCCAGGTCGGCGGTCGGCTCGATGGCCGGGTTGCACACCGCGTCGAACCACTCCTTCAGGCCGAGGCCGATGACGTACATCGTCCCCTCACCCCAGTAGCTGGAGCTGTCCGGCAGGGCTCCGGCCAGCGGGTCGTTCGGGTTGACCGGGCGGGTGGACGCCAGGTTCTTCAGGTAGATACGGAAGACGTTCGACATGGAAGACCTCCCCGGTCGGGGCCGGCGAACGGGCCGGGGTATCAAGGTGCCGGCGGCCCGGCACGTTCGTATGAGGGGCTGAGGTTCGCCGAGGCCATTACCCGTCGGACGGCCGGTGACGTCAAGCAAAAAACACCCGATCGGTGCTCCCCGTACTGCGCAGGCGCCTAAACCCCGATGGTGTTGCGGCGCGCAGGTGCTCCCGGACCCGCGTGTCAGCTAGCACTGGCGGGGTGGCACAGCGTTTGCATGGGCACCAGATACGTCAGGGCCGCCGACCCGGTCGCCCGGATCCGGCCCCGGGATCGAGTCCTATCGTTCGACGCGGAGGGAAACCCCATGCGAATCCTTGGCATCCTGCTTATAGTCCTCGGCATCGCCGCCCTGGCCATCCCGAGCATTACCTTCTTCACCACCGAGCAGGCGGTTGACGCCGGCTTCTTCACTATCGACTACCAGAAGCCTCACACGATCGTACTCAATCCGCTCGTCGGCATTGTGGCGGCTGTCGCTGGTGTCGCGATGTTGTTCGCCGGCCGCCGGACCGAGGCCGTGTGAACGCTCCCTAAACGAACCGCGGGCGGCCGGTGCGGTCGGTCTTGTGGTCGGCCAGAACCGCGACACCGTTCGCCGCGTCGAGGTTCTCCGCGGTGATCTTCGCCACCTCGCCAGGCCGGCAGCCGGTCGCGTGCAGGACTCGAACAACCACCCCAAACTGTGGAGTCGCGACCGCGAGTAGCCTCGCCACGTCGCCCGCGGCGACCACCGACTCGCCGGCGCGTACCCGGCACTTGGGCCGCGGGACGTGCCGCGCCGGGTTCTCGGGGATGAGCCGCGCCTTGGCCGCCCAACCGAGGACAGCGAACACCGACCGGAGCATGATCGCGCGCGTGGTGTCGGTTCCCTTGATGTCGGCCATCCACTCGGCGATGTGTTCGCCGGTCAACAGGTCGGCGCGTAGGGTTCCGAACGCCTCACGAACACAGCTGCGTCGTACTCGTACCTGGCGACCGTCGGGGGCTTCAGCCGCCCGCCGACCGCGGCGAAGAACTTCTCGACCACACCCCCGACCGATAAACCGATGGGGTGCGGCAGCGCAGGCGGATGGGCGCGGGTGCACGGCGACACGCGCCCGGCAAGCAGATCAGCGAACGCGATGAGCGCGGCCTTGCGGTTGTGCTGGCCCCGGACGCCGAGCGGAACTTTCTTACCGTCGAGGGTGGTGTACCAACTGTTTGTCGAGGCGCGGAACCACGGGGAATTGAGTCGCGGCATCGGCGGAACCCTTCCGCGACGCCGAATGGTGCAGGTGATTGATGCACTTGCCACTCGTAATCGCGCCCCGAACAGGGGCATACGCTCCTGTTCGGGGCGCGATTTTGAGTCGAGCGCGTCTGCCATTCCGCCACTTGGCCGGAGTTCCCAGCTTAAGCCGGGGTCGGGCGGCGGACAAGGGGGGCGGCCGGCGCGAAAGCTGGGATGGCCGGCCGGGTATCTCCCTGTAACGTACCCGCACGAACCATACCCGCGGAGGTGGCACGGTGAGCGAGTCGATTCCGCCGGCCGAACGGCTGGACGTGGTGGCTGTTGCACCTCACCCCGACGACCTCGAAATCCTTTGCGGCGGCACCCTCGCCAAGCTCGTTCGCCAGGGCTACCGAGTCGGCATCTTCGACCTGACCAGCGGCGAGCCGACGCCCCGCGGCAGCCTGGAGACGCGCCACCTGGAGGCCGAGGCCGCCCGCCAGGCGCTCGGCGTGCAGGTCCGGGTCAACCTCGATCTGCCCAACCGCGTGCTCATGGACGGCCCGGAGGCCCGCTATCGGCTCGCGACGGAGCTGCGCCGCTACCGGCCGTCGGTACTGATTGCCGCCGCCGGCCGTACGCCCGCCGCCTCCCCGGACCACAATCAGGGGCACCTCATCGCCGAGGCCGCCCGGTTCTACTCGCAGCTCACCAAGTGGGACGACCGGTTCGACCAGACTGCGCCCTATCGGGTGCCGCACCTGGTTTACGCGCTCTTCCCGACCGACGCCGAGCAGCGGCACTGGCACAGCACGTTCGTCATCGACGTGACCGAAACGATGGAGCAGAAGCTCGAATCGATCCGGTGTTACGAGTCGCAGTTCGACAGCGACCGGTTCGCCAAGGTGCGGCACTTCGTCGGCAGCGCCAACGGCTACCAGGGTGCGCGGTGTGGGTTCATGTACGGAGAGGTGTTCGCCCTGCCACACCCGGTCGGGGCCGACGACCTGGTTAAGCTGGTCCACGGCGGCAAGGGGTCGCTGGCCCCGGTCGTGCTGCCGGGGCGGGACCACCTGCCGATGGGTTGACACGGGGCACGCCCTACTTGAGGTCCTCGGGCTTCACGCCCTTCTTGAAGCCGTTGTTGCGGAACGGCGAGGGGCGGAACTCACCGACGAGCGAGACGTTCGACTTCGCGGGGATGCGGTCTTCCATCTCCAGCGCCCAGTAGCAGCCGTTGACGAGCATCCGCCGTGTCCCCTCGTGGGCGAAGTCCCGCGACGCGCCCATCGTGGTCGTGAACACCCGGGCCGATTTCCCCGACTCGCTCTTGTACATCTTCGTCCAGGCCACCGGCATCATCGGGTCGTTGAGCTTGATTTCCTTCTTGTTTCTCATCCGGGTGTCGGTCACCGGCTTCGAGTCGGGCTTCAGGGTCTCGGTCACCTCGCCGAGTACCAGCGCGGCGCTGCCCTCGGGGAGCGGTATCCGCACCTCGTAGACGTCCGTCGGCCCGAAGATCGATCCCGGCTCGATGCCGCGGAGGATCGGGTGCTTCTCCTGCCCGGGTGCGACGATCCCGCGGGTTCCCTCGGTGCCGTGCTTGCCGTGGTGATTCACCCACGTCTCGCCGAGGACCTGCTTGCCGAACCCGCCTTCGTAGCCGGGCACCTTGCTGTCGGACGTGTACTTGGCGTAGGGGCCCTTGCGGCCGGGCTTGACGGCGTGGGTGGAGGTTCGCAGCCCGACCACCGGCTTGCCGGCCTCGACGTAGTCAATGATGTGTTTGAGTTGCTCATCCGGCAGGGTCCGCCAGCGGAGGAAGATCACCATCAGGTCGGCGGTCTTGAGTTTCTCCAGTCCGGGGATGTTGTCGGTGACGTTCGGGTTGATGGTCCCGTCCGTCGGGTCGATGGCGAACAGGACCGTGCAGGTGAAGCCGTGGTGCTTGGCCAGGATCTTCGCCAGTTGCGTCAGCGTCTCCTCGGAGCGGTACTCCTCGTCCCCGCTGACCAGGACGACGTGCTTGCCCTTGCCGGGGCCGTCACCGCCCTCGACTGTCAGCCACGGATCGGCGGCGGGGAGGGCCGAAGGGATGAGAAGGAGAACGGCCGCGACGGCGATCCAGCGGCGGAGATTCATGGCGTGGTCCGCAAGGTAAGGGGGAAGCCGGACAGTGACAGTATAAGGCGTGCCGACGCTGTCTTCAGCCGCGGAGCGGCGATAGATGCGTAGCCCAGGGCGTAAGCCCTGGGTTGGCGACCGATTCATGCCCGAGCCCCGTAGGGGCGACAGAGGTGCTCTGTCGCCCCTACGGGGCTCGATTGTATGCTTCGACCCGCACCAGGGGCTTACGCCCCTGGCTACGCATCTGTCGCCGCTCCGCGGCTCCTGAGACTACTTCACCTCCAGCATGACGCTCCCGGAGTGGCTGTTGAACTCCGGGGCGTACATGCACTGGATGTCCGCCAGACCGGTTGGGTACTTACCCTTGTGGACCGCCCGGACCGAGTACTCGAACACGTACGTCCCCTTCGGCAGGTAGTCGATGAAGAAGTGGGACGCGGTGTCCTTCGTCGATTCGTAGTACGCCAGCCCGTCCTGGTACTTGTACCGCGACAGCACACTCGTCGGCTCGGTGCCACTGCCGCGGTGATCCTTCAGGTGGACATACTCCATGTCCCGGTCCGTCCGCAGTACCACCCGCATCACCAGTTCGTCGCCGACGTTGACCGGACCCTTGACCTCCTCCAGCACCGGGCCGGTCCTGGTCAGCGTCTTCTTGTAGACCGACTTCTCCAGCTTCAGCGGCGTCCCCTCGTGCGAAGTCACCTTGGAGATGTCCTCCAGGTATTGCCAGTGGGCACCGCCCCAGGCGACGCCGGGGTCGGTCTTCGTCACGGTCAGCTTGCCCATCTCCGGCTTCACCTCGCCGCGAACGAACTTCTCCTCGTAGAACCCGGTGCCGGCCTCGACCTTCTCGGGCTGCAACTTCTGTCCGCCAACCGTCACCGTAACAAGCGCGTCGGACTTTAGCAGGTTGTTGCCGCGGAGCAGGAGGGCGTAGACCGCGTCGGCGGTGGCCTTCGTGGTCTTCCAGTTCTGGGTCTGCTTCTGCTTGAGCAGCCAGACCTTGCAGTCCTCGACGGACTTGGCGTCGTCGGCCACCTCGGCGAACAGTTCAATCATCAGTGCCTGCGTCTCGATCGGGGCGTGATACCACCACCACGACAACTCGGTGTCGCGCCAGAACATCCCGAGTTCCTCGTTCGAGACGGACCGCTCCTTGATCGAGGCGGCGATGCCTCTCGCGTCGTCGGCGTGACCGAACCGCGCCAGCGCCAGTGCCAGGTGGGCCTGCGACTGGCGGTTGGCCAGTTTCAGCCAGTAGTTGCGGGCCTGGTTCTGCCAGTAGTTGATCGCCTCCTGGTGTTCCGGGACCGGCGGCCGGTCGCCCAGGAAGAAGCTGCGGCCGTACAGGTACAGGGCAATAGTCGAGGACAAATGATTGTCCTGCGGCTTGCCGCGGCGGAGGATCTCCCGGTAAATCTCGTCGGCCCAGGCGTCGAGCCGGGCGACCGCCTTGACCGCCGGGGAGACGTCCACCTTCACCCCCAGTTGCCGCAGCCGGCCGTACCCGGTGGCGATGTACAGGGTGATGTAATCGTTCTTCGGACCGCCGGGGAACCACGGCCAGGAGCCGTCGGCCAGTTGCATCTCGGCCAGCTTGCGCATGAGCCGGGTCGTCTCGTCGCCGAGCCGGTTCTCGTCGAAGAGGATGCCGACGTTCCTCCGGGCCTGCGACTCGTCGCGGGCGGCCCGCACCCACGGCGTCTCCTCCAGCATCGCCGCTTTCAGGTCCTGGTTCTTCTCCAGCGGGCTGTCCAGCGCCGGGGTGTTCTTCCACTGGTCGAACACCTTGCGAATCTTCGGGTCGCTGGCGGCGACGTGCCGCGCCAGCGCGTTGGCGTAGAGCCGGTTGAACGTCTGCTCGGAGCACTCATAGGGGTACTCCATCAGGTACGGCAGCGCCATCACCGCGTACCACGCGGGGTTGGACGTCATCTGCACCGTCAGGGCCTGGTGCTTGATCGAGTCCGACTTGCCGGACTCCAGGAGTTTCTGGAACTCGAAGGTCTTCGTCTGCTCGCCGCGGATCGGCAGCGGCAGCGACTCGGTGACGAGGACGCGCTTCGAGAGCACCGGTAGCCCGCCCTCCTCACCGTCGCTGAACTTGCCGGCGGCGCCGACCGCCTTGTACGTGATCGGGCCGAGGCCGTCGGGCACGCTGATCTTCCAGGTGAAGCTCCGCGCCTCCTTCGGCGGGATGTCGAACGGTTGGTCCTGCCGTTCGTTGCCGAGGTCGGCATCCACCGGCTTGCCGGTCCGGGCGTCGGCGAATGTGAGCCGGACGGAGCCAGCTTGCTGAGCGTCGGATTGGTTCGTCACTTTGACCGCGAACTCCAGCACGTCCCCCTCGCGAAGGAACCGCGGCGGGTTCGGCTGGACCATCAGATCCTTGGCGGTGACAGTCTCGCCGCCGAGGAAGCCGCTACGCAGTTGGTTGTCGTGGGCGAAGCCGAGGAATTTCCACTTCGTCAGCGCCTCCGGCATGGTGAACTCCAGCTTGACCGTGCCGGAGTCGTCGGAGACGAGGTGCGGGAAGAAGAACGCCGTCTCGGCGAGGTTGCTCCGGGCGGCGACCTGCGACAGGTCCGGGGCGGGCGGGGGCGGCTCCGCTGCGGCCTGGTCCGCGAGAGCGCCGTCCTTCGCCATGCCGAATTCCCCGCTGGCTAGCATCTGTGGCGCCGCGTTGGTCGGCGCGGGCCGGCCGGCCGGCATGGCTGCGCGGCGCGGCATGGCCCCGCCTCCGCCCGGTCCGGGGGCGGCCAGACCTTCGAACATGTACCCCCACAGGTTCGCCGTCAGGTCCGCCGGGAACGACCGGTAAACCATCGGGTCCACTTGCTTGTGGCCCGGCTGCCAGCCGCCGGCGACGTGGCCGAGGTGCTTCGCGACGTTCTCGAAGTGGACCTGCTTGTTCGAGTGGTCCTGGCGGAAGACCTGGAAGCGTTTCAGCCAGTCGTGTGGTTTGTACGCGTCAAGCGACTGGTCGTAGAGTGCGGCCACCATCTCCGCGACAGCACCTTGCGCGTCCGGGCCGGAGACGACCGCGGTCCACGTCTCCTTCTTGCCCGGCTCCAGCTTCGAGACGAACCGCTCCCACTTCAGGGTGAGTTCCTTGTTCGTCCAGGGCACGTCCACGTGCCGCTGTTCGAGGTAGGCGCGGTTCTCCCGGACGTAGGTGACGCGGACGGTGAACCCGCCACGCATCCCCTCGTCGATGGCCTGCTTGACGATCGATTGCGTGCGGCCGGCGTCGGTCCAGTACGCCTGGACTGCTTTATTGCGGTGCTCTATTTCGACGAACGCCCGGCCGGCGTCGTACCCGGTGCCCCAGACTGCGCGGAACTCCTGCCCCGGCTCCAGCGTCCACTTCGGCGCGGCGAACAGATGCGGCACCTTGACCTTCAGTTCCATCGCGTCGGGGTTTAGCACCGTGACCTGCTCGCGGGCGGTCACGGGTTTGTCGAACTTGTCCGCGGTTTCCAGCACTGCGCGGTAGGCGCCGTCGTCGAGCTTCGCGCTCAACTCGGCCTTGCCAGCGGCGTCGGTGGTGAAGGGCAGGGTGGCGACTACCTCGCCCGGTTCCCAGGTCTTCGGGTCGGCCGGGTCGGGCTTCGGTGGCGCGACCGGCACGGCACCGCGTCCGCGGCGGGGCTGAGGCAAGGGCTGAGCGCCCGGCACGTCCCGGCGGTGGACGTGGTCCGGCTGCTTCAGGCTGTGGACCTTCACGGTCCCCTTCGCCGACTGCCCTTCGCCGTCCAGCGTGGTCGTGGTGACGGCGAACTTGACGGCCTGCCCGGCGGCCTGCCAGTCGTCCGCCTTCACGGTGGCCTGGAGGGCGGCGTACCCGACGTTCACGGAGCGGGAGTCGGAGCGCGTCTCGCCGTTGGTGTCGGTCACGTCCGCGGTCACGGTGAACCGGAACGTCGGCTCGTCCTTCTCGGGCACGGTCCGGTCCGGCTTCGCCGTGAAGGCGATCGGGAACGATCCGTCCGCGCGGGTGACGGCCGTGCCGTGGGCGATCTCCTGCGCGGCGCCGCGGTTGGGCGGCATCCGCCACATGTAGAAGTCGTGGAACCACGGCGGGAAGCGGACCTCGCGGACCACCCGGTAGCGGACCCTGGCCCCGCCGACCGCGGCCCCGGTGTAGGCGGTCGCCTTGCCGGTCAGTGTGACGTCGCCGCCGAGCTTCGCCGGGTCCTTCGGCGCGTCCAGCTTGACCTGGAACTGCGGCCGCTTGTACTCCTCGACGCTGATCCCGACGCTGCCGGGCACGTCGTCGCCGACGACCAGGGTCATGTGGCCGGTCAGCCCGGAACGCGGGGCGGTGAAGCTGCCGGCGAACGAGCCGTAGTCGTTGGTCTTCGCCGCCAGCTTGGCGACCTCCTGGCCGTTCACGTCCAGGAACCTCAGGTTGACCGCCTTGTTTGGTAGTGTCTCGTACTTGTCGGCCTCCTGGTCGGCCCGCAGGCAGATGCCCTTGAAGTGGATCGTCTGCCCGGGCCGGTAGAGCGAGCGGTCGGTAAACAGGACCGTCTGCCCGGTCGGCTGCTTGGGCGGGACGGGCCTCGGGTAGCCGTAGAAGTCTTGCTGGGCGGCCAATGCCTGTTCGCTGTTGGTCGCCATGAGCAACAAGCGCCGGCCGGTCCGCGGGTCGGTCTGGGTCTCGACACGGAACAGCCCGTTCTTGTCGGTCGCGACCGTCTCGCCAGCGTTCAGCCGGTTGTTGTTGTCGCGGGTCCAGGTCTGGACCTTGGCCCCGGCGACGGGCTCGCCGGACTTCGCATTGAGGACGAACCCCTCGACCC
>DATLIF010000247.1:0-1988 GCA_035539575.1 Fimbriiglobus sp.
GTTGCCAGCCGTGAGGTCGAGCTGGCCGACGGTCAGCGTCGCCAGTTCGTTCTTGCGCAGCCCGGTCAGCACCAGCGTCTTGTAGATGAGCGCCCGCTCCCGCCCGAGTGCCTGGAGCCGAGCCACCGTCTCGGGCCTTAACTCCGCGATCGCTTCGCCCTTCCGCTTCCCCCGGCGAACTGTCCGGGTGTCGGTCAGTGGGCGAGTTGCCGCCACCGCGAGCAACCGCCTCAGTTCGTCCTCCGTGAGTGCCCGCCGCTGCCGCTTCGGGTCAGCCTTCTGGTCGGCCTTCGGGATCCGGTTGAGGTCGTGCCCCAACAGCCGGCCCGTCTCGACGCACCAGTTCGCGAACGCGACGAGCGACTCCCGGTAGTAGTTCCGCGTCCGCGCGCCCATCTTCTCCTCGCCCGTGATCCGCTCCGCCAACCACTTCTCGGCCGCCTCGCGGTCAAGGTCGGCGGGCGTGCCGAACCCGCAGTCCGTCGCGACCCGGCGGACGGCACGGAGCACATTCGCGCGGTACATGCCGGACACTTCGGCTGCGATCAGCGATTGCTCGTAGGCGGCGAGGTGCTCTTCGAGCGGGATCGCTGCCTGCTTCGCCGCGGCCAATGCCTTGCGGTCGAGGGTGCCGGACTTGATTTGCTCCGCCTCACGTTCCCACTTCTTCAGCAACTGCTCGGCGGCCTGACGGTCGCGGCAGCCGGTGGAGCGGGTCACGACCACCCCGCCGGCGTCTCGGTACTTGGCGACGTAGGTACCGGACTCGGTCACGATGCGGTCGCCCCCGCCCTCGCCCGCCGTCACCGGCGCGGTGCGGAGCTTCCCGCGAACGCGCCAGCGGGCGATCCGTCCCCCGTTCTTCTCGACGATCTCTGCCCCGGCGGGGACCGGTCGGGTCGTTTGTTTTTTGAACACCGTGCCCATCAGTTACCCCTTCGGCCTCGTCCTGGCCGATTTCTTTCCGGCCTTGGTGAGTGTCAGCCCGAAGTACGCGGCGAGCTTGTCGGCCATGTCGAGTCGCAGGGACCGTTTCCCTGCAACGAACCGGGACAGACTCGCCCGCTCCACGCCGGTTGTCTTCGCGAGTCGGAGGAGCGGCATCCCGCTGTCGAGGACGGCTTGCCGCAACGTATCGGATAGTGCGTTCCCGGTCGCCATCGTGTCAATTGTCACATCACCTGCCCCGACTTTCAACCCCCGTTGCCGTCGCGGCTGCGTCGTCCCGTCCAGTGCAGCCGCAAGAGGTCGCGGCTGCCTACTGGACTGGTTTGCTCTCAGTCCGGCAGCATCCCGCCGGACGCGTCAAACAAGCGGCCCGGTGCGGGTCGCTCGGCCGGACCATCGCCACCATCACCACCATCGCCACTCACACGGCTCTCCCCGGGTGGCGATGGTGGCGATGGTGGTGATGGTGGCGATGTTGGCTGCCGTGTGTGGAACTCACCAATGGGAAACGCCACCCACCTCACTCCCCCGCCGGTGGTCGCCGCGTTGTCGAGGAACAAGCCGTCGAAGTTCCGCCGAGCGAACGAGCGTAGGGCGTAGCCGAGCGGGCGCGTGTCCAACCGGCCGGCGAGGTCCTCCACGGCGGCGCGCAGGTCGGGGTGGGTGCGGGCGGCCTCCACGATCTCGGACGCGGTGAGTCCTCGGCGCTCGCAGTCCACCCGCCGTAGGTCCCTCAGCAGGGCGGTCATCGCGATCGCGTTGCGGTCCGCCGCCGTCTGGAGCGCCACGCGGGTCAGTCCGGGGTCTGGTAGGCCGGCCCACACCACCGCCTCTCGGACCAGGTCCGACCACGACTCGTAACTCCCCCACGGCGAGAGCCCGCTCCGCGGCCTCCCGGCCACGACCCACCCCCGGAGCACCGTGAGCGCGGCGGACAGCAGCCGGTCCCTGTTCCTGCGGAGGTGCTGCCGGAGGTGCGGGTGCCGGAACCCGCCCCGCTCCTCCGGCCGCTCGGCCGTGGATTCCATCCGGACGTGGCA
>DATLIF010000248.1:0-4306 GCA_035539575.1 Fimbriiglobus sp.
CCCTGGCCCCGGACCCCCTCCCGCCGACCCGGCGAACCGCGGCCCCGCGGTCGGAACTGAGCGACGACATCTATGGGCTCATCAACGGCGTGTCGCTCGACGACCCGGTCCTGACTCCAGCGAGCCTGCGAACCGATCCCGTCCCACTGTTCACGACCGGGGGTGAAGATGAGCTGGCCGACCTCTGGCCGGCCAGGAGGAACCGCGACCCGAGGTGACCCAAACCAGCCGGAAGTCGGCGGTGCGTTTGTAGTCAGGTGTAGCGAGCCGCCGACGCCAGTCGGCGGGTGGTGCGGTTACCACCCGCCGACTGGCGTCGGCGGCTCGCCATGCCGAAACAATAACGGGACTAACTCCGGGACACCTCGTCGAAGGCCGCCCGGAGTTTCTGCCCCACGTCCGGCCGGGCCATGCCGATGTAGGCGATCATCCCCTCCACCCACCCGCGGAAGTTCGGGTGGCCGTCGCGGTTCTGCGCGGCCAGCCCCTCCGTTTTCGCCCGGTGCAGGATGGCCCGCACTCTCTTCACCATGTCACGCGGCACCGCCGGGGCGGCGTTCACCACCAGCCCGGTCACCGACTGCCGCGACTCCGGCCGCTGGACCCGGGTCTTCTTCGGGTTGACCGCGAACCCCTCGTCCTCGGCGACGTGCCGCACGCGAGCGATCAGGTAGCCGACCTTCTCCCGGAAGCCGGGTCCGGCCGAGAACGTCAGGTCGTCGGCGTATCGGGTGTACGTCAGGCCGAGCTTCGCCGCCAGCCCGACGAACCGGCGATCGAGCTTGCGGGCGATCTGGTTCGACAGGGCCGGGCTGGTACACGCCCCCTGCGGCAGCCCGCGCGGACCGGTCGCCACGAAGTACGGCGTGCCGGCGTACACCACTCGCTTCCGCGGGCATTCGGTGCAGACGAGTGCGAGCAAGGTCGCCACCGCGCCCGAGTAGCCGAGCCGGCGGAACAGGTGACGCACCCGAGCGAAGCCGATCGACGGGAAGAACCCCTCCAGGTCGAGGTTGACCACCACGTCCTTCCCTGCGTGCGGAGCGGCGTTGGTCAAGGTCGAGCGGCCGGGGACGAACCCGTGGGCCGGCTCCTCCGTCGGCAGCTTCGCCAGGATCGAGCCGAGCACCCAGTCCTGGACCGTGGCCAGCGTGGTGTGCGGGGCGCTCAGGGTGCGGGTGCCGCCGGACCGCTTGGGCACCTCGAACTGGACGTAGTGGATGCGGGTCGCCGCTTCGGTGTGGTAGCACAGCCACCGCAGCCGCGGGATCGACAGCCCCAGCGCCGCGGCCAGGTCGGCTGGCGTGTGCAGGACCGGCAACCTGGCAGCGGTGAGCTTGTCCGCGTCGCTGGTCCGGTCGTTCAGCAGTGCGGAAACGCCCTTGCCGACGAAGTTGATGTCGGTCGCCTTTCGATGAGCGACCGCCTCGGCGTGTTTGCGTTTACGCTCGGCGGCCTCGGCCTTCTTTTGCGCTTTCACGGCGGCGCGGGCCGCGCGGTCAGCCTCGACGGCGGCTTCCGCGGACTGCCCGGCCTTAACCTGAATGTGGTGCAGTCGGTTGGCGTGCCGGTCCCACTCCTCGCCGACACGATGCATCTCGGCGAGTTCTTCGGGGGTGAGGAACCCCTGGGTGTACATGCCGCGGTCGATCAGCTTGGTCCGCGGGTCCGTCGCCGGCGGGATGATGTCGCGGCGGCCGAACCACATCCAGCCGGTCGTGCGGCGGACCTCCTCACCTTGCTTCAGCAAGTCGTCGCGGGCGATGGGGAGGAAGTCGCCGGGCTGCGTACCCGGCGGGGGCGCCTTACCTGGGACCGCGGCCGTCCCGGCCGCTCTTGCTACCGAAGTCGGAGGGCTTTCGGCTGATTCGGATGCTCTTTCGACGGGTGAAGGTGAAGCGGCCGGGACGGCCGCGGTCCCAGGGGTCGGCTTCTTCTCGCCGCCTAGCAACTTCGACAGGAAGTCCCAGAACGCCATGCGATCCCCCACGGAACAGGTCGATGAGCGGAGGGCGGCCGGGCCGACTTCTCGCGCGGACCGAGGTCGTTCACCAAGCCGACCGGAAAGGTCTTCCGGTCGGAACTCGTTGCCTCAGCTCGACCGGAAGACCTTTCCGGTCGGCCCAAGAGCAACGGCCTCGGGGACGAACGGGCTAGAAACCTCCCACCCCGGCGGAACACCGGAGCATCACGGTCTCGGACCCGGCACGCCCTCCGCTCACTGACCCATACTTTCTCTTTCGGAGCCCGAAGCGTGAGCGAGGGTCTTTCTTTTCAGACCCTCGCTCACGCTTCGGGCTCCGACAATTCACCGCGTCAACCAGCGATACCACTGCTCCAGTGTGCCGATCGGCTTCTCGCCGTCGGCCGCGCGGCGCAGCGCCTGCATGTGCCGGCACGGGCCGGCCCGCAGCTTGAACCGGAAGTAGTGCGAACAGTTGCACTGCCCGCGCGTGATCCTGCCGTCCGCGTCGCAGACGATCTCGATGTCCTTGCTGTCCACCTTGCCGACCACCGCCCGCAGCCCGCCGACCGTCTCGTCCCGGGCCACATTCACCCGGCCCTGCGCCACGATCTCCCGCGCCGCGTCGGCCTCCGGGCTGTCGATCTTCACCTGCTTGATGGAGGACTCCACAGGCAAGATTTGCCGCCAGCGGTAGACCCCGGCCGCGAGGTCGTGGATGAGTTGCCCCAGAAGGGCGAACCGGTTCAGCCCGGCGGCGACCAGATGCGGCGCCGCCCCGGTCCGCTGCCGGACCTGCTCGAAGGTGAGAGTGGGGGAGTCGCGAAAAGCCGTTGCGATGTCGCCAAGCAGGTCCTCGCTCGGCTCGGTCGGCGGCGCCAGGTCGAGCAGCGCCCCGCCGCCGCTGGTCCAGTCGTTGGCCGTCCACCCGGACAGCCCGAGCAGGAACCGCATCCCGCCCAGCCGCACCGACCAGAAGCTTGGCAGCCCGGTGCCGAGCAGGAACACGTCCGCCCCGTCGGCGAGCGGCAAGAGCCGCGCCAGCGTCAGCAGCCGGTCCCGGCCCCAGGTGCGGACCGTCTCGGCCTTCGGCCCGGCGTACGGCGTGTCGTGCAGCTTGATGCGGACCTCCCACGGCTCCAGCACGATCTCGACCGGGGCACCGGGCACCAGTTCAAACCGCACCGCTCGCGGACTCTTGCGGGCGCGGTGCTTCTTCAGGTGCGCCAGCACGGCGTACAGCCCCTCCCGACTAACCGGCACGCGCTTGAGCGGCAGGCTCATGGCGGCTTGCAATTGCATGAATCCGCGCAGCCACGATGGCGGCAGGTCGATCTTCTCCTCGCGGTAGTCAGCCGCCCCCTCGGTCGCCACCTCGAACCCCGCGGGATCGACCGCGAACCGCGTCCGCCGGTACGTCCGCAGCCGCTGGAACTCCTCGCACAGCGCCAGTGAGTAGTCTACGTTGGTCGTGCCCAGCGCCACGTCGCCGGGCGACTCGAACAGGTCGCGGTCGGCGGTCAGGCAGCCGTAGCTCGACTCGTCCTTGCTGAAGCACTCGAAGAACAACACATCCGGGGCGACGGTGACGACCGGATCGCACGGGACCAGCGCCCGGAACAGGGCCGGGTCGTTCTTGGACAGGAAGTTGGCGTACTTCACGCGGGCCGACCAGTACCGATCCCGCAGCGAGTGGAACCGCTTCTCCAGCCCCGGCGGGATCGGCTCCACGGTCTCGGCCAGCAGCTTCTCCTTGGACTGCTTGAAGGCGAGCGTGCGGATGGTGTGTTCACGCTCCTGCACGCGCTTCAGGTACGCCTGGTACGCGGAGCGGTCCTTCGGCTTGTACTTCAGGTCGCTGACCACGACGGCGTGCAGGGCGCTGATCGCCTCGCGGAACCGCAACGGGTCGCGCAGGTCGCCGACGAACGACACCCGGTCCCGGCGGAGGTTCGGAGCAAACGACAGCGCCATCCCACCGGCCGACCCGGAGACGCCGCTGTGGCCCCTGTACGCGACCGAGAAGTTCATGACGAGTCCGCCAACCTCGGTAGTCCGAGTCAGGCCGCCAGACCGCCACTCGTTTGGTGTGTCGGTTTGGTGGCCTGACCCCCTCTGTTTCGTCCGTCGCCTCAACCGGCGGGGGTCAGAGCGCCAGAGCGCCACTTTCTGCGCGTGCCAGTCTGGCGCTCTGGGTGGTCAAACGGTGACCACCCGCCCGTCACCTCATTTGTAAGTATACATTAGTATAATTCCAAACGAGGCGTCCGCGTCTCTTCGGGAGGGTGCCACCGCGGAAGCCGACCGGGGCCGACTTCATCGCGCGGACCGAGGCCGTTGCTC
>DATLIF010000249.1:0-10321 GCA_035539575.1 Fimbriiglobus sp.
CTCATGGGCGGCACCGGCGTGGGCAAATCGACCCTGCTCAACGCGCTGGCCGGCGGCGACATCGCCCAGGCCTCGTTCGCCCGGCCGACCACGCGCGACCCGGTCGTCTACTTCCACGCCTCGGTCCAGGCCCAGCGCCTCGACCCGGCGCTGCGGTTGTGCCGACTCGTCCAGCACGACCGAGACGACCTGACGCAGAAAGTCCTGGTCGATACCCCGGACCTGGACAGCAACGACCTGGCGAACCGGGAGAAGTTGAACGATCTGCTCCCGGTCGCGGACGTGGTGCTTTATGTCGGTTCGCAGGAGAAGTACCACGACCGGCTCGGGTGGGAGCTGTTCAAGGAGCAGCGGAGGCGGCGGGCGTTCGCGTTCGTCCTGAACAAGTGGGACCGCTGCCAGACCGACCCCGGCACGACCGGCCTGCGGCCGGACGAGGACCTGACTCGCGACCTGCGGGAAGAGGGGTTCGACAATCCGAGACTATTTCGTACCACCGCTCAACGATGGATCGATTCGAACGGCGACCGGCCCGCCGATTTACCTGCGGGCGAGCAGTTCGCGGAGTTGCGCGACTGGCTGGAACGGGGCCTGACCCGGCTGGAGATCGAGGCGGTGAAAGCCCGCGGCGTCGGCCAGCTCTTGACGCAGACCGAATACGCGATCGCCGGCGTGCGGCCGCCGGACCTGTCGGCCGAGGCGGAGAAGGTTCGCACCGCGTGGCACCGGGTACTCGATCAGGAGGCCGACGACCAGGCGGACGTACTGGTCGGGACGCTGGAGCCGTACCAGAACGAGGTCGAGCATCACTTCAGTGTCCAGGGCCAACAGAGGTTCCGTGGGCTGATGGCCGGTTACCTGCGGTTGACGACGAAGCTGCGTTACGTCGGCAGCAGTCTGCGGGACCGGGTTCCGCTCGCGCCGAAGTTCGGCGCGGGGCCGAAAACCCCGGAGGCGTGGGACCTGGGCGAGTTCGTACAGTCCTGCGCACGAGTCGCCGGGGAGCGCGTACTGGCCCAGCGGATGAAGGCGCTGGTTAACCGGCTCCTCGTGGAGGCGGATCAGCGCGGGTTCCCGCTCGTGCTTCTGAGCGACCGCACCGAGGAGACGGCCCGGCTCGACTGGGAGCAGCGGACCACCCGGGCCGTGGTGGACGCCTTGACCGAGGTCGAGCGTGAGGCGACCCAGCCGACCGGCTGGCGGAAGTACGTTCGCGGCGCAGTCGGGCTGCTCGGTAATGTCCTGCCGGAGTTGGTTCTCGTCGGGTCGATCATCGTGATCCTGTACCTGTTCATCGTCGAGCAGTGGGTGCCGAACCTGTCGCAGATGCTGATCCCGCTGTACATGACTCTCGGTGTGCTCGTGCTCGTTCATGTCGTGATACTGTTGGTCCTGCCGGTACGGTGGTCGGCGATCCGCGGCGAATTTCTTGCGCGGCTGGCAGAAAAGCTACGCGACGAGTTCGATCGGACGTACTTGCCGGTCCCCGACGAGATCGCCGCTGCCGTCGCCGAGGAGAAGAAGCTTGTGGAGGAACTCGCTGGCGAGACCCGGCAGGTGGCCGACTGGTTACGCGACCGGGAGGGAGCCGCACACGTCGGTGAGCTTTACGGCCGTTAGGAGCAAGCAATGGCGGAGGGGAAGTGGATCACCGGCCTGACCCCCGAGATGCCGGCCGACGAGGCGGCACGGGTCGTTCTCGCCGTGCGACTGTCGGCGGTTCGACATCATCTGCCGCTGGCCGCCGAGCATGCGGCCGAGGATGTGGAGAACGTCCACCAGCTCCGCGTGGCGACACGCCGGGCCGGGGCGGCAGTGTGGATCTTTCGCGACCTCATGGTCAGGAAAGTGCTTCGCGATTACAAGCGGACCCTCCGGGCCGTACGTCGCGCAGCCGGCGCGGCGCGGGACTGGGACGTTTTCCTGGCGCGGCTTGATCCGTCTGGCGGCGCGGCGGCGGAATTCCTGGCCGGGTACGCACTGCGGGAGCGGGTATTCGCCCAGGAAACGCTCGCCGAGGTCGCGACCGAGCAGTCCGCCGCGATCCACGAAGGCTGCGCGGCTGTCCCCGCCGCGATCCGTTCGCCGGCCGGTCGCACGCTCGGTGAGTGCGCGGCCGGAACACTCGGCGAACTGTACACGCGGCTAACCGCTGAGGTGGAAGCCGGTCCAAAAGCCGCGGCGGAACTGCACCAGTTGCGGATCACCGCCAAGCGATTCCGGTACGCGATCGAGGTGTTCGCGGGCTGTTGCGCCGCACAGTTACGGGAGGTCATTTACCCCGCGGTCGAGGAGGCACAAGAGATACTCGGCTCGGTCCAAGACGCGGCCGTCGCCTCCTCGCGGTTGGAGCAAATCCATTCCGAGTTGAACTTCCTGCCCGACGCGGCGACGGCCCGTCTGCAGCCGGGGGTCGCCGCACTGATCGATGATTTAAAGGCTCGGGTAGCCAAGGGAGAGCAGGATTTCCGATCGTGGGCCGATCGGTGGCGTCGGCTGACCATCGAACACCCGCTGACCGGGGAGATGACTATTCGGTAGGGCGGGATGGCGTCCGGCAGAGCTTGTCCACCAGCGATTCGATCACCAACACGAGTTGTACCTTCCGGTCGATCTGGTAATCCGCTTCGGCGCACGCCTCCAGCAGTTCCGCGAGGTGGTCCGGGCCGCTCCGCTCGGCGAGGAGGCGGAGTTTGGCAGCCTCTCCCGGTTCGGCACCGTTCCCGACCCCGACCGCCAGCCGCAGCGCGGATCGCAGTACGTCCATCAGTAGCCGAATGACCAGCGACGCCCGTTCACGCTGAGCCGCGGACTCCTTGCCCGCCTCCTCGACGAACTTCATCCACGCTGCCGCGAACCCGACCGGGTCCGGCTTCGCCGCGGTGACACCGTTGACCAGCGTCTCGCGGAACGCCCAGAGCGCGTCGTCGTTGAGCGCCAGCGCCTGGCCCGGACTGCCGCCAGACAACCGGACGAGTCTTCCGGCGCGGGTCGGGTCCGTCACGCCGTGGTCGGCCAGCACGGTCCGCAACTCCTCGTCCGACAGCGGGCGGAACCTGACGACCTGACTGCGGGACAGAATCGTCGGCAACTGCCGCTCGGCCGAGGTGGCGAGCAGGATCAGCACCGATCCCGGAGGCGGCTCCTCCAGGGTCTTCAGGAAGCAGTTTGCTGACTCCTCGTTGAATTCATCCGCGTCGATGACAACTCCAACCTTGCGCGGACCACGGGCCGGCTTGAGGCCGAGCTTGCCGCAAAACTCGCGCACCTCACCGACCGGCAGCTCGTGCTTGTCCTCGGGCGTGCGGACGGTGAAGAAGTCCGGGTGCGTCTCGGCCGCCACCTGGGCGCACGACGGGCACGCATCGCACGCCGCCAGAGTGGCCGGCGGCCGGTCGCATAGCAGCGCCTTGGCGAACTCGGTGGCGAAGAGTCGCTTGCCGACGCCGGACGGGCCGACGAACAGATAGGCATGGGCCAGCCGACCGCGGGTGTACGCGGTGTGAAGTTGGTCTCTGGCGGCGTCGTGGCCGCGAATCCGTTCCCAGGCCATCGGTCACACGTCCGTGAGGTGACCGCGCGCCCGGAGTAGCGGTGATACCGCTGCCCAAACCGCGGTGTGAACAGTGTCTGTCGGCGGGCTCGCGTCGAGGATAACGTGAGTGTCGGCCAGCCGTCGTGCCTCGGCCAGAAACCCCTGCCTCACGGACCGGAAGTAGTCGCCGTCGCGGCTCTCCATTCGGTCCGGTGAGCGGCCGCGCCGCCGCACCGCCTCGTCCGGCGGCAGGTCGAAGACGAGGGTAAGGTCCGGCAGCAGTCCGTCAGTGAACGTGGTGCCGACGTCCCAGAGTACGTCCGGCCCCAGTCTGCCGGCATCGATACGGCCGTGGCCCTGGTAAACGACGGTCGAGAGCAGGAAGCGATCGCAGACGACCACCTCGCCGCGCACCAGGGCCGGGCGGATGACCTCATCGACCAGTTGCGCCCTGCTCGCCATGAAGAGCGCCGCCTCGGCCCGGGGGTCGATGCGCGTTGCACGGCCGTGCAAGAGCAGTTCGCGGACCTTCGCCCCGAGCGGGGTGCCGCCGGGATCGGCGCACGCGGTTACGGTCACGTCGGCGCCACGCAGCCGATCGACGAGCAAACGAGTTTGGGTGGATTTCCCCGTGCCATCCAGGCCGTCCAGGGAGAGGAATAAAGGCACGGTCATGGTGAGTCGTCCGGCTCGGGGTCGATCGTGCCGAGGACCTGACCGGCGGACAGGGAGTCGTTGGGCCGGGCTAGCCGTTCGACGACGATGCCCGTGACCGGCGCGGGCACGTCGAAGGTCGCGCCGGGGACCAGAACCTCGACCACGCGGTCCCCCTCGTAGACCCGCTCACCGGGACCGACGTACCAGAGGCTCAGCACCGGTCGCGGCGAGCCCAATTCAGGAAGCGTGATCGGTACCATGTCCCGGGACCATCTCATCGGCGTGATAGCTCGACCGCACGAACGGCCCCGCTACCACCTGCCGGAAGCCCAACAGCCGCGCCCTATCCGCCAGTTCGTCGAACTCCCCCGGCGACACGAACCGCGCCACGGGGATGTGCTTCAACGTCGGTGCCAGGTACTGGCCCATCGTCAGCACGTCGCAGCCGATCGCGCGCAGGTCGGCCAGCACGTCGAACAACTCCTCCACAGTCTCGCCGATGCCGAGCATCAGCCCGGCCTTCGTGACGATCTGCGGGGCGGTCCGCTTGACCCGGTCGAGCAGGTCGAGGCTGCGGCGGTACTCGGCCCGACCGCGGACCTTTCGGTACAACCGCGGCACCGTCTCCAGGTTGTGGTTGAACACCTCCGGGGATGCCGCGACCACTGTATCAATCGCCGTGACGTTTCCCAGGAAGTCCGGCGTCAGCACTTCGACCGCCGCGCCGGTCGCCTCACGCACGGCCAGAACGCATCGGGCGAAGTGTGTGGCCCCGCCGTCGGGCAGGTCGTCCCGCGTAACAGACGTGATGACGACGTGACGAAGGCCAAGCCGGCGCGCGGCCTCAGCGACTCGTTGCGGTTCGTCGTGCTCGACGGAGATCGGTTGCCCCTTCTCCACCGAGCAGAACCCGCACGGTCGGGTACAGACGTTGCCCAGGACCATGAACGTGGCGGTCCGCCGGGACCAGCACTCCGGGCGGTTCGGGCAACGTGCCTCTTCACAGACCGTCTCCAGCCGCAGGTCGCGGATGAGGTTCTGCGTGAAGAAGTTGCCGTTGCCGGCCGGAAGCGGCCGCTTGAGCCAGTCCGGCAGTCGGCGGGGAGTCGGCTTATCGATTACGGGCAGGGAACGCATGGAGCGGAGTTCGCGGGAGGAACGTCGGGTGACTGTGGAAGACCGACACCCGTCCGAAGCCGAATCGCAAGGCCAGAAGGTCAAGCAACCGCTGGCGCACTGTCGGCACCCGGACGCGGGTCGGACACTCCCGTTGTAGTGATGTGACCGGAACCGGGTCGCCATCGCTGTCGATGACCCGGAACAGTTCCAGGTCCGGGTTGACGTTGAGCACGAAGCCGTACGACGCAACCCAGTTGCGGACCGCGACGCCGAAATGTGCGATCCGCCGGCCGGCTACGCGCACAGTAGTGGGGCCAAGACCCACATCGGCACTGACCCCAAACCCAGCGAGCAAGTCCCCGACGACTCCACACAGGCCAGCCAGGTACTCGGCGGGCGTGAGCCCCATCCGATCCAGTGGCAGGATCGGGTAGCACGCGACCTGACCGGGTGCGTGAAGGACGGCACCGCCGCCGCGGGCGACCCAGCGGACCGGCAGACGGCGAGCATGAAGTTGCTCCGGTGAGACCCGGACGTGAGCCCAGCTCCCCTCGCGGCCGATGGTGATCGCCGGAGGGTGGTCGCAGAGGATGACTGCGGCAGCAGACGGGTCGCCGGCCACGTCGTACGCCAGCCGGTGCTGGAGCGACTGCACGGTGTTGTGGTCGAGCGTTCCGAGCAGATAGGCCTGCACCACTGGCAGGCGGGGTGAGTATTCGATGCCGGGCGCGGTGCGATGCACGGTTGGTCGTGGCCTCACGAGTCAACGCCCGGACGGCGGGACGGACTGCCGCCGGAGTGATAGTAGTGTAACACGCAAGTTCTCTCCGCGAGAACCCGAGTTGCCGACAGCCGGACAAAGGCCGGTGTCCGTGTGGGGGTCTGCACCGTGCGGCGAATCTGGTGGGCCGGACCGGCGGCAGTCGCGGTCGCGATCACACTTTTGAACGCCGCCAAGCCTGCGGTGGTGGACGACACAGCATACCTACTGTTCGCTCGCCACATCGCCGACCGACCGTTCGACCCTTACGGCTTCGAGCTGTTCTGGTATCGCCACCCACAGCTGGCGATGGAGATCCTCGCCCCGCCGGTCGTGCCCTACTGGCTCGCGTCTGGGGTCGCAATGTTCGGAGAACGGCTGTTCTGGCTGAAGCTGTGGTTGCTCCCCTTCCTACTTTGCTTCTGCTTCGCGGTTCACTCGCTTCTCCGACGGTTCGCGCGGGGTACGGAGACGGTCGGCCTCATCCTGATTGCCCTGTCGCCCGCTGTGTTGCCGATGGTCAATTTCATGCTAGACGTGCCGTCGGTCGCGCTGGGACTGGCGTCGGTCGCGGTTTTCGCCCGGGGGTGCGACCAGAGATCATGGGGACTCATCATCGCCTCGGGATTACTCGCCGGGGCCGCGGTCCAGACCAAGTACACGATGATGTCGGTTCCGGCGGTTCTCCTCCTGTACGGCTTGCTGTACCGACGACCCGGTTACGCGATCGTATCCGGCATGGTTGCGGTCGCGATGTTCGTTGCGTGGGAGGCATGGCTGCACAGCGTGTATGGCGTGAGTCATTTTCTGTACCACGTCCGCGACCAACAGACCGGGGACGGCGGAGTCGCGGCGTGGGTCGGGCAGAAGGCGGAACTGGTCAACCCGCTCCTCGGTCATCTCGGCGGACTGGCCTGCGCCACAGGACTCTACGCCGGTCGGGGGGTCGGTTTTGGTCGGCGGTTCGTCGCCATCGTGGCAGTGGTCGCTGCGGTCGGGATGATGGCTGTCTGTCTCGTCCCGTATTCGGAAAGTGTCCTACTGCGGAGCCGGGCGACCGGCTCTCCTCGGCTCGATCTGGCAGCGGTGGTGTTCTACACGATCGGCGCTTGTGTCCTGACCACTTTGGCGATTGCCATATCAACCCTGACACTCCGTCCTGGTCACCGGCCACTGGGGTTAGTTCGCCGGAATCCGGCGACGTGGTTTTTGGTCGGCTGGTTGGGGATCGAACTGGCTGCTTACTTCGTGCTGACGCCGTTCCCGGCCAGCCGCAGGGTAATTACTGTGTGTGTCGTTCTCGGCTTGATTGCATGCCGCCTGGTCAGCCGGGTCGGTCGCGTTCGCCCCGGACGGAAGCCAGGGCGGTGGGTCATCGTCTACGCCGCCGGGCTGGGGCTCGGGCTGTTCGCACTGGATACCTGGGATGCACTCCCGGAACGGCAGTTAGCGTTTCAGGCCAGCGATGTGATTGGCGACCGGCGCAATAGGCATGTTTGGACTCAGGGGCACTGGGGCTGGCAGTATTACACGGACAGGCTTGGCATGAAGCTTGTCGTACCAGGCTCGTCGGAGCTGCGTACCGGAGACTGGCTTGTCGTAGCCGTGCCGCCCGACGAAAGGGGCTTCTACAGGCCCTACCACGGCGAGGCGACGTTCCGGATCGAAAAGGACACGGTCGAGCCGGTCGCGGAGCTATGGTGGGACGACTTAGTCGCGGGACAGACGATCCCGAACCTCTACGGCGGTGTGGTCCCGGTGCTCGGGCGGGACCACCCGAGGCTCCGGGTCGTGGTGTACCGGGTCACGCGGGAGTGGATACCGGCCTCGCGGTAAGGTTTGGTCGGGGATGCCGTAGGCGTCCCCGCTACTCATCCTCGGTGTGCGACCTATCGTCGGTACGCGCGGAACACCTGCAACCCGCTGGTCGGCTGGTGCGACCACACTTCCTCGCCGTCCGGGGTGAACTCGACTAGCCGGTTCGAGTTCGGGGTTGCCTCCACGACCAGAGTGTTGCCATTCGGCAACCGCTGGACCGACCGCGGCTGGTTGACCGACCGCTTCCAGACCGACTCGTTCTTCTTCAGGTCGTACTCCACCACCTTGTCCAGTTCGGTCAGGAGAACCCGGTCCGGCCCGGCCGCGGTGATGTGCGCCTGAAAGTACGGCGGCCCGGTCTTTAACTTCCGGTCGGGCTGCTCCTTGCCCTCCTTGTCCAGAAACATGCCGTGGTTCGGGCCGTTCTGCGAGAGGACAAGCGTCTGACCATCCGGCAAGCGGTAAGCCGCGTTGATGTCGTAGTTGGTCCGTACGTAGCGCATCACCTCTTCGTCTTTGTCCCGCTTGAACTCGACAATGACGTTGCGGCAGGTGACCAGCAGATTGCCCGACTCCAGTACCTGGATCTGTTGCGGGTTGCCGTAGACCTTATTCATGCTGCCGATCGTCCGGCTGGCGAGGATTCGCCCAGCGGTGTCCCGGACGGTCACCCGGTTCGAGTTGTGTTCGGCGATGGCGAGAGAACCGTCCGGTAGAAACTGGGCGTCCATCGGGGCCGACAGCCCGACGATCTTCCACCGCTCCTTGAGGTCCGGCCCCAGCTCGACGACGGCGCCGGATGTCAGACCGCGATAGTCCATCAGGACGAGCAGCGTCTTGCCGGTCACGCGCGCGGTGTAGGCGAACTTCCCGAGGTCCGTTCCCGAACTGACCTTCGCCCACCACTCTCGCCACGCGTCGCGGGCCCGGGTCAGGGACTCCTTGCTCTTACCAAGGACAACCGCCGGGGCTTTCTTCCCAGCGAGCTGAAGCAGGTAATCCTCCGCCTGCCAGAGTCTGCCGCGCGGAAGTGCAGGTAGAGAGTCGATCAACTGACCAACTGACTCAGCGTCTCGTGCGGTGAGGAGTAGCGAGAAGGTCATCCGAAAACGGGCATCCACGTCCGTCTCGGATTTCGCCGCCATCCGGACCTTCTGGTAGGCGTCCGGAACGCGGATTCGATCGCTTGACGGACCGCCCTCGATCAGAGCAACGGCCGCCGCTGCCCGGCGTTCGGCGACCATGTCCATCAGCGCTGCAACAAGGGCCGGCTCGGCCTTACCGTCCCGGACGGCCATTGCCTTCAGCGCGGCCCGAATCTCCTCGCCGACAGAGTCGTCGTCCGCCAGGGGCAGAAATGCCAGCAGTACGCCCGCGGCCTCTGGAGGTCGCGACCGGGCGAGCGCCCGGACAGCGGCCGCGGCGACCGCGGAGTGTGGCACCTTCTCCATCCGGCGGAGACACTCGCCGGCCCGGAAGGCGATCTCGAAATCGGCGTCGTTCTGGGCCGCGGTCCTGAGAGGGCCGACCGCCGCTGGGCCGAACCGCTCAACTTCGGCAGACGCCCGGAGCCGTTCCTCGAAGTCGTCCGCCCCGAGTCGCCGGATCACGGCCTGGATCTTGGACAGGTCGGTGTCGCTGAGGGTCCGCTGACGGAGGTAGTCGAGCAGCCCCTTCGGGTCGTCCTCCTTCAGACTGGCTGCGTCCAGGGCCTTGCGGTCGGCGGTCGCCTGATCAACCGGCGGTTCCGGCTGCTTGGCTGTGTTACGGGCGCGGCGGGCGGGGAGTTCAGGGAGACCCGGAACCGGCTGAGCAAGCGCGGCGGTCGAGGCGATTACCAGCGCGGATAAGCTGAGAGTCTGTAGTCGGCGGAAGGTCATGTCGGACTCCGGAGGGGCCGTCCAGTCCCCCGTATCTTACAGCCACCCCGGACCACCGGGCCACCGTTTGTTACCCGGGCTGCGACCGCATATTATCTTCTCCCGCCCCTGCGCGGACCCCGCTTGACAGGTCCCCCCACATCTTGGCATAGCGTCGGCAGCGACCGGTCCGGTCGCGGGGGAGTCGGCCAGGGGGTGGTCCATGCGATCTGTGGTCCGGGCCGGGTGCGCAATCGCGGTCGGGTTGTCAGGCTGTTATGCCATCCCGCCCGTCGAGAACCCCGTTCTCGTTGAGCCTGCCGTCGGGGACGTCGAGAACCCCGTTCTCGTGGCCCCCGGCGTGCCATCCCAGTTCACGTACGCCGAGGTCTACGACCGGGTACTTGACGCGGTGGACGATTACTTTGATTTCGTCCCCGGGTCGCGGGCGTCCGGCGAAGTGCGGACGCTACCGCGGATCGCGGCCGGCTACGAGCAGCCCTGGAAGCCCGGCACGCCCGACCCTCGGGAGCGGCTGCTGGCCACGTTCCAGACGATCCGGCACACCGCAGT
>DATLIF010000250.1:0-1729 GCA_035539575.1 Fimbriiglobus sp.
GTCCTGGGCGGCATCGCATACTTGGCCGGGCGGGAGAGCGATCTCGCCGCCCCACGCGCTACAGCCGACCGCGGGGGCATTCATCGTTTCTGACCCCAAGCTCCCCTCGCCCCGCGTCGGCTGAGCGGGGTCGTTCGACGCCGGAAGATCACGTCAACCGCCGACGCATGATTCTAGGGGGGCACATGGCCGACGAACCTACCATAGTCGATGCTGTAACGCCGAATTCGTCGGCCCCGCAGCCGGAGTACGAGTTCACCGCGACTCAGAACCAGGTGTTCTCCGGGCTGTCCGGCAACCTCGGCTTCCTGGGGTGGTTCATCATCATCGTTGTCGTCGCGTTCCACGCGGTGGTTCTCGGGCGGTGGGCGATCCAGGGCGTACCGCCGGACGACAGGTTTCGGCTGACGCACGTCTTATGGCCGCTGCTGTTGCTGCTCTGCGCCTCGCAGTTCATCACCGCGGCGCGGTCGTTCAGGCGCGTGGCGGAAACCCAGGGAAGCGACATCCGCCACCTGATGGACGGGCTGGGCGGCCTGAACACTGCGTTCGAGTGGCTCTCGATCATACCCAAGGTCTGGGTCTTCGTGGCCGTTATCGCGGCAGTTGTTGGTGGCATTCTGGGCCTGATCCACTTGGCAGGCTACTGACGCCGCCCCGAGAACTGTCCCCAGCTACCGCGGCTCAAGATTTGAACGAGGCATTGTAGTCAAGCCCCGTGCAGTGGTTACGCGATTGGCCTGCGGCCGGCCGCTGCCCGACTTGGGTGATTGGTACGCTCAACGGAGCCGAAATGGGCGGGCGGCGCGCACCGCGGACAGGGCCGCCGAAGGCGGCTTCTAACCAGGCGACCCCCGGGCCCAATCGAACCCACGGGCGGAGCTCACGGCTCACCGCACCAGTAACGGAACGGGCTTCGGCAATTCACGCGGCCGGTACAATAGCCGCCGTCGAGCCTCTATTCGACTTCCCGCCGCACGCCTGCTCGGTCCTCTAAGCGCTCCACGCCGAGCGGGCCGTCGGTGTCGTCTGGTCCGGGACAGGTCCGGATTCGGACCGACGAGCAACCTGAACGATACGGGGCCCAAGGGGCAGCACTGCATGGTCCCATCATGAGTGACCACCCCTCAGATGACCGCCGAAGTGGTGTAGTTGGTCAGGGGGACAAACGTCGGGCCTTGCCAACCGGTGGGTCAAGTATAGCCCCACCAAAGACTTCGACGCCGCCATCGGCTAAGAAGCCACGTCCTAGATACCCTTCAAAGTCCTTCCCCGGTGACGGCGATGAACCATCGTCACCAGGGATGCCAATTTGTCACGTTCCGGACGGTGACAGCGTCGCAACTTCGTCAACACTCCGGGCCGGCCGGCCCCGCCGGAGGAGCGCCGCCAGCACGCCGATCAGCAACAGGAAGGCCCACACGTAGGCCCCGTACACCTGGGCGAACTTGCCCGGGGAGTCGGGGACCAGGCCCAGGTCGGCCGTCGCCCCGGTAGGTCTCGTAGAACTGCCGCATCCGGAATAGGTTCCGCCGGTTGAACCCCTGGAGCGCTGGGTGCGTCCGGGCGATGTGGGTGGCGAGTTGATCGATCACCCCGTCTCCCCACGCGGCCGTCTCGACCTTGCGGCTGATGTACTCACCAACTTGCCAGTACAGGTCAACCAGTTCGTGGTTGACGGCCGCGATCGCCCGCGCCCGGGCTGCGTCGATCAGGGCCACGATTTCGT
>DATLIF010000251.1:0-4125 GCA_035539575.1 Fimbriiglobus sp.
TTCCAGAAGACGGCCGGCGCCCGGTGGTGGGCGCCGTTCGTGGCGGACGAGCCGGAGGCCCGCAGCTTCATGAACTACCCGGACCGGGTGGCCGGCGGCCGGTCGTCGTTCTTCCGCACCTTCCGGTACCGGTTCAGCGACCAGGAGCTGTCCTTCATCCGGCACGCCCCGGCCCGGTTCGTCCAGATGGGCGGGGCCGCGTTCGGGGTTGCCCACGCGGCCGAGTTGGCGGCCGCCCTGCCCGACCCCGGGCTGCGGCTGGCCGTCCGGGTGAACCGGGCGGAGCCGGCGTTCGACACCCTGGAGCCGGTGGTGGTCGAGCTGAAGCTGACCAACACGTCGGACGCCCCGGTGCTGGTCGACCCGGCGTTCGCCCGGACCGGGGAGGGGCTGACGCTGGTGGTCCAGAGGCACGGCCGGGCGGCCGAGGCGTACCACCCGCCGGCGGCCCTGTGCGCCCTCCACCCGCCGGTCGCCCTACTCCCCGGCGAGTCGGTGTACGACACCGTGTTCGTGGCCGCCGGGTCCCGCCGGTGGCTGATCGACGAGCCGGGCCGGTACGACGTGGTAGCCGCCCTGACGGTCGGCGACCGGACGGCCGTCTCGGACCCGCTGACGGTCCTGGTCCGGCCGCCGGCCGGGTACGAGGAGGCCCGCCTCGCCCAGGACTACTACACCCCGGAGGTCGGCCGGGTGCTGGCGATGGACGGCAGCCGGTACCTGGACGGGGCGGTGACGACGCTGCGGGAGGTGGCCGACCGGTTCCCCGACTCGCCGGCATCGGTACACGCCCGGGTGGCGGTCGCCCTGCCGCTGACCCGGCCGTACAAGGAGTTGGTGTTCGCGGACGCCGGGGGTGCCGGCCGGGCGACCCGGGTCGAGGTCCACCCGCCCGACCCGGCGGCCGCCCTGGGGTTGGCCGCCTTGCTCGGCGGTCCGGCCGCCGCCGCCGCGGCCGTTACGCTCACCCACGTCGATTACCGGGACTACACCGAGCAGGTGGCCGACGCCTTGGCGGCCCAGCAGCACGGCGAGGAGGCGCGGGCGGTCCTGACCGCGGCGGCCCAGCAGCACGGCGAGGAGGCCCGGGCGGTGGTGCCGGCGGTCGTGGCCGACCTGCGGGCGGAGGCCGCGGCCGTCGCCGCCCCGCCGGCAACTCGACCCCGGGCCGGCCGGCGCCGGGGTCGGTGATCGCTGGGGATCAGAGTCGTAAGGTGGCGTTAAGGTGGCGGGCGGGAAGTCTGATCGCCGTAAGTCGAGAGCCGCCTCAGGGATTCGAACCCTGGACCCCAGCTTTACGAAAGCTGTGCTCTACCACTGAGCTAAGGCGGCGTAAATCACTTAAAACGCAAGCACTTCCATTGCTAAACTACTCTCCGTCCAACCGGTTTTGACACCTGCTATCCTCGGAAGGCGTGGCCGGGGTGTCGTTACCACCCCGGCCGTGAACACAGTGACATCCGTGTTGAGGAGCAGTCACCATGTCCGCAGACCATCCTACCGCCGCAGCAAAGCCGAGCAAGCCCTACCCCGATTTCCCGCTCTTCCCCCACGCCACCGGCCGCTGGGCCAAGAAGATCAGAGGGAAGATGCATTACTTCGGTCCCTGGGATGATTCTGACGCGGCCCTGAAGAAGTACCTCGAACAGCGCGGCGACCTGCACGCCGGGCGGAAGCCCCGCCCAGACGCTGAGACAATGACGATCAAGGCGTTGGCCAACGCGTACCTTAACCACAAGAAAGCGATGCTCGATGCCGGCGAGCTCTCGCCCCACACCTGGACAAACTACAGGGAGGTGGCCGACCTGCTTGTGACACACTTCGGCAAGCAACGCGCGGTCGACGACTTGGGGCCGGACGACTTCGCCGACCTTCGGAACATTATGGCCAAGAGGTGGGGGCCGGTTCGTGTCCGAGACTTTGTGCAGCGCATCCGCAGCGTCTTCAAGTTCGGCTACGACGTGGGGGTGATGGTCAGCCCCATGCGGTTCGGCCCCGGGTTCGCCCGACCGAGCAAGAAGACCATCCGCCTCGAACGTGCCCGGAAAGGCCCACGCATGTTCGAGGCCGTCGAGCTGCGCCGCATCCTTGACGCCGCCGGCACCCCGATGAAGGCGATGATCATGCTGGGGGTGAACTGCGGTTTCGGTAACGCCGACTGCGGCACGTTGCCCCTGGCAGCCCTCGACTTGGCCGGGGGCTGGGTAAACTATCACCGTCCGAAGACCGGAATCACACGCCGCTGCCCACTGTGGCCCGAGACGGTCGAGGCCGTGAGGGAAGCGATGGATAGACGGCGGGAGCCGAAAGACCTCGCGGACTCCGGCTTGGTGTTCCTCACGTCGCGTGGCAGCAGTTGGCACAAGAAGATCGCAGACAACCCTGTAAGCAAGGAGATGCGGAAACTGCTCGACGCGCTGGGCATCAACGGCCATCGGAACTTCTACGCCCTGCGGCACACCTTCGAGACGGTCGGCGGGGAGGCAAAGGATCAGGTCGCCGTCGATCACATCATGGGCCATGCCCGGGACGACATGGCGAGCGTCTACCGCGAGCGGATCAGCGACGAGCGGTTGAGGGCCGTCGCCGACCATGTTCGGGATTGGCTCTTCGGAGACGCATCCTCGATTTCATCACCATCAGACCGAGGTAACCCCGTCACGGCACCCGCTGGGTAAATGACCAACCATCTGGCTGGGTATGTACGTTCTGCGGCTTCACGCTTGCCAGTGTACCCGCGTGCATAACAATGCTTGCGACGGCCTGCGGTCCGCGGGTCAGTCTGGCTGCCGCCGGGGTTGATCCTACTGTCGGTGGCCCGAGTGCGATAGCACTCCCCCTCACAAGCCTGGCATCCGCGTGATGCGGCCCAGGAGTAGTGAGGCGAGTTGCCCACACATCGGGCTGATAATGATGGGTGGCCTGCAGCCCCCTGCCACAAGGGATATAGCAGGGGTCAGAGCGGCTCGTAGTGCCGCGAACTAGCTGTGCGGCTGAGGCCCTTCTCAGCGTGTCGGCCATCATCTCGGAGAGTGGCCGGCTCACCACAAGAATCGCGGGATCATCTCCTCCAGCGCGCATCGTGTTTGCGCGAGGAGATGATCTATGTACTCAACCGCTACCAATTCCTCAGCCCCATCTCCCGAGCTGCTCACGGTCAACCAAGTTGCCGAACTGCTCAGCGTATCGCCTCGGTTGGTCTGGCTACTAGCAACTCAGAACAAGCTACCACCTGTGCGCATCCGGCGGTGTACGAGGTGGCGTCGTACGGATGTGCTTCATTATCTCGACCGGCCTGCCGCGCCACAAACGGTGGAGGAGGCGGGCCGTGCGTGACACAACGAACCGCCCTCCCGATCCCGCCGAGGCCCCGTGCGGTCGCACGGGCACTGGCCTTACCGTGGCCGACGTGGCCAAGCGATATCGGATCAGCCCGGACAAGGTCAGGGCCTGGATTGCCCGCGGCGAGTTGAAGGCGGTCAACACCGCCGCCGTGCTCTGTGGCCGGCCGCGCTGGGTAGTACCGGCCGAGGCGTTAGCGGAGTTCGAAAACGGGCGGCGCGGTGGCCCGGGGCCCAAGCCCCGACGCCAGCAACCCCGTAGGGCTTAGGCAATCGACTTCTACCCCGACTAGCCACAACAGCGTTCACTACGCAGGTCCTTCAGGGCCGCGGGGGCCCCGTCCCCGACCTCGCCCACCGTCTCGGGCACCTCCGGCTCGTCCGTCCGCCGCCGGCCCCCGGGGTTGGGTGAAGCGCCCGGCCGGAACTGGGTGCGGCGACTGCCCGGCGACCGGCCCCGGCCGTCCGGATTGGCAGCCCCCGTTTCCCGCCCGTTTTCCTCAGTCGGTCCCATACCGGGCACCCTACCAGCGTCGGGCTCTGCCCGCAAACAGCGTAGCTGGGGTAACGTGCAGCAGCATCGGCCGCACACCCTCCGGCTGAGCGACTCCCCAAATTGGTGAGTGGATCTGGAACCCCTCGGCCTCAGCGGTTGGCCGTAAGTCGCGGCTTAGGAAGGCCTGATCGGTGGGTCCACTTCTCACGAGAGAGGACCAGGCCTCATCCCGACGGGGTCGCGCCATGGCCAGGGTCAGGAGCAGATGTCCATACTCTCTAACCCGAT
>DATLIF010000252.1:0-19223 GCA_035539575.1 Fimbriiglobus sp.
CCTCACCCCCGGCCCCTCTCCCCCAAGGGGAGAGGGGAGAAAGCAATCCGCCCCCCGCGTCTCGATCGCGTCTTCCAGTTCGTCCAGTCGCTTCAGCGCCTCGTGTTCGTCGGGCAGGATGGGCGTCAGACTCCGGTGCAGCGCCGCCAGCGCATACGCCGCGTCCAGCCGCCGACGCAGCCGCAGGTGCTGGGCGAAACCGCTGACCGCGTCCGGGCGGTGCAGGTTCGTCACACGCTCGTCGAGATAATCGGCGAAGAAGTCGTCCGCGGTCGCGGCGCCGAGGTACTCGCCGTAGTGATGCTCGCTCAGGTAGCGGCCCAGCCCGGTCCATGCCCCGACCACGTCGCCGAGTTCGGACAGCGCGATCAGCTCGTCGTAGCCCAGCGCAGCCGGGTCGCCCTTGTGGGCCAGCGCCACCGTCGGGGTCGAATCCTGCGTCATCGCCTGGTGCAGCGTGTAGGCGAGGTTGAAGAACGTCGCCGGGTCGGACGCCGACTGCGGCTCGCGGGCGAACCCGTCGATGGACTTGCCGTCCGGGCTGGGCCAGTTCACCACCGCGGCGTTGCGGGCCGGGGACATGGCGCCGTCGAAGCTGACCACAACCGCCTTCTGGTAGCCGCAGTGCTGCAGCCACGCCGGCAACTGCGGATGATTGGCCGACCGTATGCGGCCGTAAACCTCCGCCTCGACGCCGAACAGATCACGGACCGCCTTCCGGGCGCGGGCCAGGTTCCACATCTGCGACTCGACCGGCAGCAGGGCGTCCTCGCGCTCGCGGTACGAGCCGCAGGCCAGGTCCACCGCCGATGGCAGGTCGGGCAGGAACTTCGCCTTCAACTCCGCAAACCGCTCGGGGTAGTCCGCGGCCATCTGCTCCAGCAACTCGGCCGACGCAAGCAGCGTCAACGGCAACCCGCCGTGTAGCGACGCCGGCCACGGAGCGTCGAGCTTCGCCCGGTCGAGGACCGCCCAGTCGAGCAGGTGAATCGCGTTGGAGTTCAGTGACTCGCGGGCAGCACGCAGCTTCTCGGCCGCGGCCCGCAGGTGAGTCATCGCCTCGCCGGCCGTGTCGGGGCTGGTCAGGGCTTGCACCGCCGCCGATACGTCCGCCCAGAACCCCTCGGCGTCGAGCAGACGGTCGTGGTCGCTGGCCTCGAACAATGTGTCCACGAGCAGGTAGCCGTAGCCCAGCCCGGCGAACGACCTCGCCACGTCGTCCGATACGTCCGGCAGCGGCGACTCGTCGCCCGCGTCGCGCAGCGCCTGCCGGAGGTTCGCCAGCGTCTCGCGGCGGTCGGTGGTTGCCCGGAAGGAGATCGCTTTCGCCTCCTTCACACGGTCCGGCCAGTCGTCGGGCTGGTAGAGGTGCGGTCCCTCGGGGACAGCGTAGACGTTCCCCTCGCCCGGCTGGTCGTGGTCGTACGACGAGGAAGGCACCGGCGGCTTGCCGATCCGGGCCAGCACCGCCGGGTGCCAGAGGGCGAAATACCCGGACAGCCACGCGGCGGCCTCGTCCGCATTGAGGCTGACTGGGTAGCTGGTCGGCGGGCGGTACGGTGAGAGCAGGTAGGCTTCGGCGGTCGTCATGGCACGCTGGTGGTCAGGGGCTGAGGTTCGGTTATAGTACACGGGTCCGCCGGCGCCGCCCGCCACACCGTTGCGGAGGAACCGTCCTTGGCCCGGACCCGAACCGCCGTACCGCCCGCGCGAACGGCAGCACCCGAACACCCCGCCGACCGTGCGATCCGGTTGCGTGACCGGTCCGCGCTGCCGGACGACTGGCACGCCGACCACGCCGCAGTCCTGCTGGCGTTCGAGCATTATGAGTCCGGCGACGACGAGTCCGCCCGCGCCGCGCTCCAGGCGGTCGGGCTGCGGTCGCTATTCCTCGAATGGAAGGTGCTGCTCCGCGGGCTGATGGCGTACTCCGCCGGGGACGACGGCCGCGCGCTGGAGAACTGGCAGCGGCTCGGCCCGGACCGGCTGCCGGCCCGACTCGCCGCGCCGTTGCGGGCCGCCCTCGACCCTGCGTTCAAGCGGTCGCAGCCGCCCGCCGCGGCCGCCGCCCTCGAACGGCAACTGGACGTGCTCACCTCCGACGGGTTGCTCGCCGGGCTACGACAGCTCCGCGCCGACCTGTCACGCGACCGGTCGCTGACTGCCGCGTTCCGACGCGCTGAGCAACTGCTGCCCACGCTCCGCAAGCAGGCGCCGCACCTGGTCGGGCGGCTGGCGAACTGCTTCTACCGCGCGATCCTCACACACGGGGAGCCGACCGACCTGCCGCGGTTTCGCAAGCTGTTCGGCCCGCCGGTGGATGACCCCGAGTTCCACCGGCTGGAAGCCCAGGCCCGCGAGGACGGCAAGGCCGACGAGTCCGCCGACCGGCACTGGGCGGCCTATGAGGTGTGGCTGGGGTCGAACCCGCCGGGCTGGCCGGCCGATGTCGCGCGGCGGGCTCGCGCGATGATCCTGCACCGCATGGCCGCCAACGCCGCCGCACAGGCCGACGACCCGCACCGCGAGCTGCGCGAGATGATGTCGAGCTTCTTCGGCCGCACGCGGTCCGCACGGAAGCCGGCCCCGCCGCCGGACCCGACACCGCTGTGGCGGCGGGCGGTCGAGTTGGCCCCGGACTGGGAGGCCCCGACCCGCGCGCTGTTCGACCGGCTGGTCGCGCTCAACAAGGGGGACGAGGCCGAGCGGGTCGCGCTGAAGCTGCTGGAGCACAACCCGACCGCACTCGGGGCGATGAGCGCCCTCGCCGGGCGGTTCAGTCAGTCCGGCCGGGCCGTCGAGGCGCTGGCCCTGCGGGTGAAGGCGCTGGCCGCCAACCCGCTCGACAAGGCACTGCGGGTCGCCGCCGCTTACGCTTACATCGCCGCAGCCCGCCGGGTGGCGATCGACGGCGACCTCGCCGCCGCCGCCCGGACGCTCGACGCCGGCCGCTCGCTGTGCGAGGAGAACACCCCGGCCGGCCACCTCGCACTGCAATCGGTCGTCGCCCGCAAGGCTGGCCGGGCCGACGAGGCCAACGCGCTGCGCGACCGGGCGCTGGCCGTCGCCGGCGGCCGGCTGGCGGCGGCGTTCTTCCTGGTAGTCGATACCGGGCTACTCAAGCTCAAACCGGCCGACAGGCGGCCCGCCGAACAGGAGCTGGCCGCGGCACTGGCCGGCCCGGCAACCGCCCTGGAAGCATCGCTGCTGTACGCCGCCTGGGACATGTACTTCCTGGAGGGGATCACCTACCGCGGCCAGAAGACGCAGGAGAAGAAGATCCACGCCCTGATCCTGCGCACGCCCGAGTCCGACGGGCCGGTGATGGACTTCGAGATGCTGGCCCGCGGCGTCGCGTTCCGCAACGAGTGGAAGCTGACCGAGAAGCTGGCCGGAATGCTCCGCGAGAAGTTCCCGGACAACCCGCTCTTCCCGCTGCTGTTGGCCGAGGCCGAGTTCGCCAAGGCCGACGGCATGCCGCGGCCCAACCGGGTGGCGAGGCACCTGCGCGACGCCGCGAAACTCGCCGAGCGCAGCAGCGAAGCCCGTCACCGCGACCTGCTCGACCGCATCCGCCACTTGCAGGAGCAAGCGGTCCACCCGGCGTACTTCGACGATTTCTTCTAGTAGGGTGAGTCAAGCCCGGCTCTGTGGGCGCCGACCCACCGGAACGGCAACCGCCCCGAGGTGGGTCGGCGCGTCCAAAGCGACTCTTGACCCACCCTACAAGATGGGATACTCCCATGCCGAACGCCTACGATGTGCTCGGGCTGCCGCCGGACGCCACCGACGCGCAGGTCCGCACTCGGTATCTGGAGTTGACCCGCGAGTTCCCGCCGGAGCACCACCCGGAGCGGTTCGCGGCGGTCCGGGCGGCCTACGAGAAGCTCAAGGACCTCGACTCGCGAGCCCGATACCGGCTGTTCGAGCAGGGCGCCGAGGACACCATCGAGGCGATCGCCGAGGAGGCCGCATGCACGACGCCCCGCCGCCGGTTCGGTCTGAACCAGTTGATAACAGCGACGCTTCCGCCGGGCCGCTGACGCCGGACCGCATCGAATCCGTCCTCGCCGACTTCCGCGGCTGGCTGGAAGGGCTGACCGACGACCAAGGAGAGGGATCGCCAGGCACCCCGGAACCGGTGGACCTGCACACGCTCGTCGCCCAGTTCACCGCCCTGCGACACGAGGTCAACCTCCAGACCCGCGCGTCCCGCGCCGCCGTCGAGCAGACCGCCGAGGCGGTCAAACTCCTCGACCGACCGAAGGCTGACCCGTGGGAGGCCGTCCGCCCGCTGGTCAAGGCGCTGATCGACGTCGCCGACGCGCTGGCCGTCTCGCTGCGGCAGGTCGAGAAGGCCAGGACCGCGGCCGGGGAGCTTATCACCGCCCCGCCCGAACCGAAGACCGGGTTCCTCGCCCGGCTGTTCGGGACCTCCGAGGTTGCGTCTGCCGAACGAACCGCACAAGCTGAGGCGATGGGGCGGCTGCGTACGCTACTCGCCAGTGTGGCCGACGGGTACGCCCTGAGCCTCCGGCGGGTCGAGCGGGTGCTGCCGCAGTTCGGGCTGGAGCCGATCGACTGTCTCGGACAGCCGTTCGACCCGGAGTTGATGGAGGTGGTCGAGGTGGTGGACGCGCCCGACCGGTCGAGTGGCACCGTGGTCGAGGAGGTCGGCCGCGGGTATCGTTTGGACGGCCTGCCGTTCCGGCCCGCACAGGTGAAGGTGGCACGGTAGGCGAACGGCCGGCGTAAGCCGGCTGGTGGGAGTCGCCGCACCAGCCGGCTTACGCCGGCCGTTCGCCCAGAACACGGGTTATCGACATGTCGGACGTGATCGTCGGGATCGATCTTGGCACCACCAACAGCGAGGTGGCCGTCGTGCAGGACGGCCGGCCGCGGGTGCTGAACGTGGACGGCGACCCGATCCTGCCATCGGTCGTCGGGCTGGCCGAGGACGGCCGGTTGCTGGTCGGAAAGCCGGCCCGCAATCAGTATGTCCTAGCCCCGGACCGCACCGTCCGGTCGATCAAGCGGAAGATGGGCGAGGACGTGATGATCCAGCTCGGGGACCAGACGTTCCGGCCGCAGGAAATCTCCGCGATGATCCTCCGCCGGCTCAAGGACGCCGCGGAGGCCGAACTCGGCCAGCCGGTCCGTAAGGCGGTCATCACGGTGCCGGCTTACTTCAACGACTCCCAGCGGCAGGCGACCCGCGAGGCCGGGGCGCTGGCCGGGTTGGAGGTCGTCCGCATCATCAACGAGCCGACCGCCGCCGCCCTGACTTACAACCCGACCCAGGAGGGGACCGAGCGGTTCCTCGTCTACGACCTGGGCGGCGGCACGTTCGACGTGTCCATCGTCCAGGCCGAGGCCGGTGTCTTCGAAGTGCTTTCCAGCCACGGCGACACCCAACTCGGCGGCGACGACTTCGATGAACTGCTGCTGAACTACATCGCCGACGAGTTCGACGAGCTATACGGCGTGGACCTGCGCGAGGACCGGGTCGCCCACGCGCGGCTGCTGCGCGCCGTCGAGGCGGCCAAGCGACAACTCTCCGACCACCCATTCGCGCGGCTGGAAGAGGAGTTCATCGCCGAGAAGGACGGCGTGCCCCTGCACCTCTCGACCGAGGTCGAGCGGTCCGAGTACGAAGACCTGATCCGCCCGCTAATCGACCGGACGATGGAGTGCGTCCAGATGGCCCTGGACGACGCCCGCTTGACCGCCTCGCGGATCGAGCGGGTGGTTCTGGTCGGCGGCAGCACGCGGACGCCCCTGATCGGCCGGCTGCTGGAGGAGCGGCTCGGCCAGCCCGCGCACCGGGAGGTCCACCCGGACCTGTGCGTCGCTCTGGGGGCCGGGGTGCAGGCCGGGATCGTCGCCGGGCAGAACGTCGGGGCGGTGCTGGTGGACATCACCCCGCACACCCTCGGCATCAAGTGTCTCGAATACCCCGACGACTACACCCGCAGCGCCAACGAGTTCAAATACGCCCCCATCGTGAAGCGGAACACGCCGTTGCCCGCCAGCCGCAGCGAGGTGTTCTGCACCGTCACGGACAGCCAGCCGACGGTCGAGATCGACGTCTACCAGGGGGAGAGCGGCGACGTGCGGCGGAACCACCGGGTGGGCAAGTTCCTGGTCGAGGGGCTGGCCCGCGTGCCGGCCGGCAACCAGCTCGTGGTGCAGCTCGACCTGACGCTGGACGGAACACTGAAGATCAGCGCCCGGGAGAAGGGGACCGGGTTGCAAAAACAGATCCACATCGAGAACGCACTGGCGCGGTTTGCCGTGGAAGAGCGGGACGCCGCGCGCGCCCGGCTCGACCGGCTCTGGGGCAACGGCCCGTCACTCGACGACGGGGGCGACGACCGGCCGGCGACGCAGCCGCCGGCGGACGTGCCGCTGTTGTTTTCCGGCCCGGCCGAGGGGCAGCGGGAGACGGTCCAGGCGCGGGCGCTGCTGGAGAAAGCCGAGCGGGTGCGGGAGAAGGTGTCCGACGAGGACGGGGCCGAGCTGGACCGGCTGACCGAGCGGGTCCGGGTGGCGCTGACCGACCGCGCCTGGGGCGACCTGACCGCCGCCGGCAACGAGTTAGCCGACGTGCTGTTCTACCTGGAAGACGCATGACCGCCGACGAGCGGGCGCTGATTCAGGCGATCATCGCGGCCCCGGACGACGACCTGCCGCGGCTGGTGTACGCCGACTGGCTGGAGGAGCACGGGAGGCCGGAGCGGGCGGAGTTCATCCGGGTGCAGTGCGAGCTGGCGCAGCCCCACCCGTGCGGTTGCGACCACGAGAGCTTCCAAACCAGCTTTCTCACCCGCGAGAGTATCCACACCTGCTTTGACCGCGTGGACTCCCTCAATGACATGCGGCGGAATGAGTACAACCTGAAGCACAACCGGGACTTCCTTGAAGACGTGCGGCGGACGGGGTGCCGCCTCTGCAAGTCGCGGATCGATGACGTGGCCGCCCTCCGGCGGCGGGAGCGAGAACTCTTGGGAGAGTACCCGGACGTGAGCGGCGTTCGTTCGTACTTGCACGCCGCCATGCCGGTGATCGGCGGCGACGGGTGGCGCCTCTTGTCGGAAACTGAGAACCGAATCCACCACGTCCGTAACCCGAAAGCAATTGTCTTCCGTGGCTTCGTCGCCTGGGTCATGGCCCCGCTGGATGTGTTGTTCGGCCCCGACGGTTGTGCGGCAGCGCTGTTCAAATCGATGCCGATCCAGCGGGTTCGGCTAATGGATCGGGCGCCCGAGGAATGGCAATGGTCCTGGAGATTGGGAGACGGCCGCAATCCGCGCTTCCGCGAGGAGTTGCCAGAAAAATTGTTCGACCGGCTGCCCGGCCAACCGGACCGGATATTCAACCGGGTTTTCAAATCCTACCACACCTGTGCCGCCGCCATGAAAGCCGAAACGGTGGCATGTCTGGCACTAGGCCGTGCGTTGGCGAACGGGGAGTCGCCGTGACGACAGACGAGACCGCCCTCCTGTCTGCGATCCGCGCCTCGCCGGCCGATGACCTGCCGCGGCTGGTGTACGCCGACCGGCTGGAGGAGCAAGGCCGGCAGGAGCGGGCGGAGTTCATCCGGATGAGGAACCGCTTCGGCGAGCGGGTGCTGCTGTGACTTCCATCACCTGCCCCTGTTGCCGCGCCGCCAACGATGTCGGCCCCGCCTGCCGGCGGTGCAAGGCGGACCTGGCGCTGTTGTTCGCGGTTGCGGACCGGCGGGGGTATCTGGTATCCGAGGCGCGGAAGCTCGCGGCCGGGGGCAAGTACGCCGAGTCGCTGCGTTCGCTGGAAGAGGCCGCGGCTCTGCGGGCCGGGGACGACGTGCGCCGGCTGACCGCAGCGGTGCGGCTGTTGGACGGGCAGTACGCCACCGCCCTGGCCGCGTATGATGGACTGACGAATCAAGAGACGTAGGCCGTCTGTGGGAGGGCGAGGCTCCTGCCAAGCCTCGGGCTTCGGCTCGGCAGGAGCCTCGCCCTCCCAGGAAAGACACCTCCCGCCATGAGCGAAACGGTCCTGATCGTGGACGACGAGGACGGCGTCCGCCGCACCTTCCAGGAGTGGCTGACCGGCGTCCCGGACGTGCGCGTCTTCACCGCGCCGGACGCCGAGCGCGCCCTGGTCGTCGCAAACGAACACCCGGTCGATCTCGCTGTCCTCGACTGGAACCTCGGGTCCGGCTCCGACGGGCTGCGGTTGCTGCAAGACCTGGTGGACTTCCGGCCGGAGATGGTCGCGATCCTCGTGACCGGGTTCGCCAACCAGGCCACGCCGCTGGACGCGCTGCGGATGGGCGTCCGCGACTATCTCGACAAGAACCAGGATCTCGACCGCGAGACCTTCCTGAACGCGGTCAACAAGCAACTCGACAAGATCCGCCCGGCCAAGCGGCAGCGCGAACTCAACGCGAGCCTGGCCGCGTTCCGCGAGACGGTCGAGAAGGTGCTGCCGCTGGTCCGCGGGGCGGCTGCGCTCAACGACCCGGTGCCGCTGCCGGACGCGGTCCACGCGCTGTTCCGGTTCCTGCTGCGGTCCACCGGTGCGGCCGACGGCGTGCTGATCGTCCGCCACCTGCACCCCGACGGCGAGGACGTGACGACCGCGTACGGCACGAACGGCAAGCCGATCCCTGCGCCGGCAGTGCCATTCGGCAATTCGCTGGCGGCCAGCGTGGTCAGCATGAACGAGCCCGCGGTGATGAACGACTTCGACGCCGCCTCCGCGGGCGCCGTCGAGCTGATGCCGTTCGAGATGGACCGGCGGTCGATCCTGGCGGCCCCCTTGCGGGTCGGGTCGGGAGCGCACGTCGTGTTGGAACTGTTCGATAAGCCGGTATTCACCGACGACGACCGCAAACTCGTCGCCGCCGCCGCGGACATCGGCGCGGAACTGCTGCGACAGGCGCTCGCCGAGCGGCAGACGCAGCGGCTCCTGTTCGACGCCGTGCAGGCTGCACTGACTTCGAGCGAGAACGTCACCCGGACGCTGGCCTACGCCTCGGAGGCGCGGCCGGAGGAGCCGCCGCCGGCGGACGTGCTCGAACGGCTCAAGCAAGGGCTGGCCGCCGACCCGAACGCCGTGACGGACGCCGACACCGGGCTGGAGTTGGTCGAGGCGGTGCGGGTGCTGGCCGTCCGCCACGGCCCGCAGGCAGTGCGGCACTGCGTGACGATGGTCGAAGACTTGCGGAAGCTGCTCGACGGGATCACTGGAGCGGAATGAAGAGGATTCACCGCAGAGGGCACATGAGGGCGCGGAGAGTAGAACAGAGATTGAGTTGAAACCAATCCTTGTCTTCCATTCTCCGTCTTATCTCTGCGCCCTCCGCACCCTCTGCGGTGAATTGTTGTTCTCATGGCAGAGCCCACCGTATTCGACGAGATCTTCGCGCGGCTGACGCCGGACCGCATCCTCAAGGATCCGCGGGCCACGGGCGAAGGTGTGTCCGTGGCCGTCATCGACTCCGGGGTCGAGCGGGCGGTGCTGGAGGACAAATTCGGCAAGCTCGGCCGGGCCATCCACACGATCGACGGGGCGGTGTTCCGGCCGGGCTCGGCCGCCGCCCTGCCCTACGACGGCCGGCAGTCCTCGCCGCACGGCACCA
The DNA here is from genome assembly GCA_035539575.1 of Fimbriiglobus sp. Classification (GTDB taxonomy): domain Bacteria; phylum Planctomycetota; class Planctomycetia; order Gemmatales; family Gemmataceae; genus DASSAT01. The sequence continues at coordinate 9,629 of DATLIF010000252.1, forward strand.
CCGTCGCGGACATCATCCTGACGTTGGCCCCGCGGGTGAAGGTGTATTCGGCCGACGTGTTCGGCCCGCAGGGGACGTGCGAGGTCGAGACGGTCATCGCCGCCCTGCGCCACGCCATCGAGGTGTGGAAGGTCAAGGTGGTTAACCTGTCGCTGGGCGTACCCGAACACCGGCTCCAACAGCTCCCGCGACGGCAACAGTTGCTCAAAGCGATCGAGGAGGCGTACTTCCAGGACGTGCTGGTGTTCGCCGCCGCCCACAACGAGCACCCGCTGACCCGCAGTTACCCGGCGGTGTTCGCGCCGCCGCTCATCTCCGTGGACAAGGGCCTCTTCGACGACCCGCTGCGGTTCGCCTACAAGCTGCGCGAGCAGATCGAGTTCCAGGCACACGCCCGCGGCTACCTCGGCCCGTTCGCCCGCGAGCCGGCGACGAGCTGGGCCACGCCGCATCTCGCCGGCATCGCGGCCCGCGTGCTATCGTTGAAGCCGGACCTCAAGCCGTTCGAGATCAAGACCGTCCTGTACTGGATGTTCCGCGCGGCAAGCCCGGCTGGTAACGGGGTGCCGTAGCGCCCGCGCCACCGGGGGAGTGATGTTCCGACGCAGGCGACTGCTCTTCGCGGCCGTGGCGTTGCCGGTCGTCCTCGCGGCCGTGGTCGCCGTCCAGGTCGCGACCGCGCGGGACGGGGCCACGACCATCGGGCCTGGACTGGGGGCAGATTACCCCGCGTTCTATGCGGCCGGCCGCCTGTTGCGCGAGTACCCGGGCGATCGGCTCTACGACCTCTCGTTGCAGACCCAACTCGGGAACGAGGCGAGGCCCGGGGCGCCGCCGGAGGGCGGCCTGCTGTTCGTCCACCCCCCGCCGGCGGCCCTGCCCTTCGTCCCGCTGGCGGCCCTGCCCTACACCGCGTCGTACCTCGCCTGGATGGCCGTCTCGGTCGGCGCGGCCGCGGCCGGGTTGGCGGTGCTCCGCCGCGGCTGTGCGAACCTGTCCCGCGAAGACTGGTTCACGGCGGCGGGCCTGGGGCTCGCGGCCCAGCCGCTCCTCGCGGAGTCGATCGTCGGCGGGCAGATCGCGGTGATGGCGTTCGCGTCGGCGTGCCTGGCGCTGGTCTGCGTCCGACGCGAACACCTGTTCCTCGCGGGGCTGGCCCTTTCTCTGCTGGCCTACAAGCCGACGCTGCTGCTCCTGTTCGCGCCGCTGGTGCTGCTCGGAGGGCGGTGGCGGGTGGTCGCGGGCCTGGCCGTCGGCGGGCTGGCGTTCCTGGCCCTGTCGTTGCTGATCGCCGGCCCGTCCGGTTGCCTCGACTGGGTCCGACTGATGACGGGATACGGCCGGCTGTCCGCCGAGTCGGCCGGGAGCTTCCGGCTGTTCAAGTTCGCCGACCTCAACTCGGCGCTGCGGCTAACGTTCGGGGACAGCGCCTGGGTGGCAGTTGCGGCGGCCGTTCTGGCGGCGCCCCCGCTGGCCTGGCTGGCCGCGGCGTGGGTCCGCCGGTCGCGGTACGACGAGGGAGCCCTCTGGGCCGCCACGACCACCTGGACGCTCGTGTTGAACCTGCACGTCGCGGCCTACGACCTGTCCCTGGCGGTGCCGGGGGTCCTGGTGACGCTCGACACCCTGGCCCGCCGGAACGGCGGTCAGCTCGCACTGGCTCCCCTGGATCGAGCCGTCCTGGCCGTCGCGTGGTGCGTGCCCTGGGTCGCCCAACCGGTCGCGATGGCGACCAGCGTCAACCTGCTCACCCCGGTCCTGGTCGTGCTGGCCGCCTGGCAACTCCGGGCCGCGCGGAACCCCGCACCCGAGAGCCTCCCACTCACTCCTGGCGAACGGCCGGCGTAAGCCGGCTGGTGGCAAGTGAACCGGCCGGTTGGTCCGCGCTCCACCAGCCGGCTTACGCCGGCCGTTCGCCATGCGGTATCATTGTCTTCCCCGGCCACCTACTCGTTCCCCTGCGGACAACCCGCCCATGCTCCCCACACGCCGCGAAGCACTTGCCGCCCTGCCGCTCGCCAGCCTCGTCGGGGCGGCCGATCCGCCGAAGCTCACACTCAGCACCTTCTCCGCGGAGGTGACGTGCCCCGTCGGCCACCCGCTGATGGGCGGCGGCATCGCGCCGGCGAAGGAGGTTATCGACCCGCTGTTCGCGCACGGGTTCGTGTTGCGCGGGGCCGGCAAGCCGGTCGCGGTCGTCGCGGTGGACTGGTGCGAGTTGCGTCACGGCGCCTACGAGGCATGGCGGACGGAGATCGCTGCGGCGGTCGGCACCGACCCGATGCGGGTGATGGTCTCGTGCCTGCACCAGCACGACGCGCCCGTCGCGGACCTGGAAGCCGAGGAGTTGCTGCGCAAGCACGGCAACGGGGCGTCGATCTGTGACCCGGAGTTCCACGCGAAGACGGTCGAGCGCGTCGCGGCCGCGGCGAAGGCCGCCAGGTTCCGCCCGGTCACGCACGTCGGCACCGGGCAGGCAGCGGTCGAGGGCGTCTCGTCCAACCGGCGCTACCTCGACGAGTCCGGGCGCGTGCGGTTCGACCGCGGCAGCGCCACCCGCGACCCGAAGGCCCGCGCCGCCGACGGCGGCACCATCGACCCGCACCTGAAGACACTCAGCCTCTGGGACGGCGACACGCCGCTGCTCGCGCTGAGCGCGTACGCCACGCACCCGATGAGCTACTACGGCCGCGGCGGAGTCTCGGCCGACTTCGTCGGCATGGCCCGCAAGCGCCGCCAGGCGCACGCGCCCGACGTCTTCCAGATGTACGTCTCCGGCTGCTCCGGCAACGTCACTGCCGGGAAGTTCAACGACGGGGCCGCGGACAACCGGCCGTTCCTCGCGGACCGCATCCACAAAGCGATGGCGGCGGCCTGGAAGAACACGAAGCGGACACCTCTCGGCGACGTGACGTTCCGGTCGGTGCCGCTGATGCTGGAGGCGCGGTCGTCGAAGGGCTTCTCCGCCGACGAGCTGACGGCGCGGCTCAAGGGCGACCCGCGGCCGTTCGGCCGGTGCCTCGCCGCGCTGGGCCTGAGCTGGCGCAAGCGGGTCGAGTCCGGCAAGCCGATCGACCTGCCGGTGCTGAACCTGGGCGGGGCGGCGCTGGTTCTGCTGCCGGCCGAGTCTTACGTCGAGTACCAGCTTCTCGCGCAGAAGCTGCGGCCGGAGTCGTTCGTGGTCGTGGCCGGGTACGGCGAGTGCGGCCCGGGGTACATCCCGACGGAGCGAGCCTGGCAGGAACACGACACCAACCTCGGCGACTGGTGCTGGGTGAACCCCGGCAGCGAGAAGCGGATGGACGACGCGCTGCGGAAGGCGCTCCTGTAGGGTGGGAGCCTGAAGTTCAGCCCCCGACACACGACATCCAACCATCTGGCTGGATTCCCGACACCGGGCACGCCGAACAGTCGGCGCTCCCCTCACCACTGATTTGACCGGCCCGGTGTCGGCGTGTAGTCTCCTGACGGTCTTTCGACTATCGCCCCTAGCTCGTCACCCCGATAACTCCGCCGCCGGCGGGGCCGCTACCTGTTGGCGCCCGCCTGGGTCCGAGGTGTGTCATGCCCGGCGATCCGCTGCGGCCCGACGTGTCGCGACTGGTCCTTCCCCGCCGGCCCGAGGCCGTGGCGCCGCCGCTACCTCCGCTGGAGATCGAAAACGACCCGCCCGCCCGGTCCGACGATGGGCAGGTCAGTTACGACGGCTGGGACGGGTTCGACGAGGACGCGCCGCGGACCCTGGACGCGACGCCGTTGCCGGACGTCCACCTCCTCTGGCCGCTGGCGCCGGACCCCGCACCCGCTCCGGTCGAGACGCTGGTGCCGGCCCGGACCGCCCCTTGCCCCGGGTGCGGCGCGGAGTTGACCGTGGCGGTCAAGTCCTGGTGCCTGCGCTGCGGGTACGACTCGGACCAGCCAAAGCGGAAGCCGTCCGCCCCGGAAACGAACGGGGTGCAACAGGCCGTGGTCGTCCTGCTCTTCGCGGCCCTGGGTTGCCTCGGCATCCTCGCGGTGAACGTGTTTCGGCGGGAGGTCATCCCGGACCGGACCGACCTGCGAATCTGGTGGATCGGGTACCAGGGCGCGGCCGGGTTCCTGCTGTACTGGATCGGCCACGCGATCGCCGTGGCCCGGACCATCAAGCACTGGCCCGACCCGCAGCCGTCGTGCTTCGACCCGCTGGCGGTCTGGCGGTACGCCCTCTACCGCCTGCCGCACACGCGGTGGGCGATCACCTACGGCCTGTGGGGCGCCACCGGGTTCGCGTGCGCGTTCGTGCTGTTCTGGCTGAACGACTTCGCGATCAAGGACAAGACGGCCAAGCAGAAGATCCACAGCAGCAACGTCGTCCCGGCCGAGCCCGCGCCCGAGCCGGCCCCGCGCGAGCCGTCGGGCGAGACGCCGGACCGCCGCCGGGACTCTGAAGTGCAGCCCACCCCGTATCGAGACGGCGGTGCCGGCAACGCCGCCGGCGCGGCGGGCAAACGGGACGTGACGTACATCGAGCCCGGGTCCGTCGGCGACGCACCGCGTCTGCTGCCGCGCTCGCGCACCGGCACGGCCGTGGTGATCGGCTACGTCCCGGACGCGACGGACCCGAACCGGGTCGCCCGGGTCATGCTCGGCACCCGCAGCCCGGACGGCACAATCCGGTTCGCCGGCGTCGCTCAACTCGACCAGTCGGCCATGGGGGTCGGGCAGCTCCGGTCGCTGGGAAGGCCGGCCACGACCCCGGGCTACCAGTTGAGCCGTGACGTCATCCCGGTCGAGCCGAAGCTGCTCGCCGACATCCGCTACGCCGAGCAGGACGAGCGGGGCATCTTCAAGGACACGGTCATCACGGGCGTTGCTGAGAAGGAGAGGAAGTAACCTCTGTCGGAGCCTGAAGCGTGAGCGAGGGTCTGCGCTCCAGACCCTCGCTCACGCTTCAGGCTCGGACCGGCTTTCACACGTCGCACACCTTCACCGCCTGGGCCAGCCCGGCGCGCGGGTCGCGGGTCGGGATGAACTCGTGGCCGACGTACCCGGCGTACTTGATCTCCAATAGCTTCCGCATCACCGCCGGGTAGGCGATCTCCTGCGTCTCATCCAGTTCACCGCGGCCGGGGTTGCCGGCCGTGTGGATGTGGCCGATCACGTCCTTGTTCTGCTCGATCCGCCGGACCAGGTCGCCGTGCATCGCCTGGACGTGGTACACGTCGAATAGCACCTTCACCCGGGACGACCCGACCTTGCGCACGATGCCGGCCAGATAGTCCAGGTCGTCTCCCTGGTAGCCGGGGTGGCCTTTCATCGGGTGGGTCGTGTCGCGGGTGTTCAGGTGTTCGATGCACACCGTGACGTTCCGCTTCTCCGCAACGGCGGCCAATTCCTTCAGCGCCCTGACGCAGTTGGCCGCCCCTTCATCGGCGGTAATCTCGCCGCTCTTTGGGTCAGCCGGGTCATGCCACCTGTAGCCGGTGAAGGCGATCACCGCCGGCACCCCGAAATCGGCGCACTCCTCGATCCGCTTCGCCGTGCGGGCGATTACCTCGGCGGAATGGCGCGGGTTGTTGAGCCCGTACATGAAGCCGGCCTTCGGGTAGCCGTTGCCGGCGATGGCGCAGGTCAGCCCGTGCTTCTTGAGCGTGGGCCAGTGCTGTGGGTCGATGAGTTCGATGGACACGCAGCCGACATCCTTTGCCACCCGGCACATGGTTTCCGCGTCCCACTTTTCGCCCTGGGAGGCGAAGCACCAGTGGACGATGGAGTGCTTGACGTTACCCTTCGGCCGGAACGGCTCGGCGGCCAGCAGCGGGGCGCCAGCGACCGCGGCCCCGGCGACGACGAGGGCGGTCCGGCGGGTCGGGTGCGGGGTGGTCATGGTAGGTGGGGTGACGGGGTGGTGAGGTGGTGAAGTGGTGAGGAGTATACGCTGACCAGAGTACAGACACCACCTCACCTCCCCACCACCAGTCGCTATACTTCTCCCTGATACACCCGCCGAGCCGGCCGTTACCCCGGCCCCTTTCCCACCGAGGTCGTGCATGACCCGCTCCCTTAGTGCGTTACTGCTGGCCGTCGCCGCCGGCCTGACCCTGACCCTCGTGGCCCCGACCCCGCCGGCCGACGCCGCCCCGCAGAAGGGCAAGGGCAAGGCCAAGGGTAAGGGCAAGGGCCAGCCGGCTGTTCCAGCCCGGCCGCAGGCCGCCACCCCGGCCAACACCCTGAAAGTCGCCAAGGGGTTCGCAGTCGAGCTGCTGTATTCCGTGCCGAAGGACGTGCAGGGGTCGTGGGTCAACCTGTGTACCGACCCGCGCGGCCGGCTCATCGTCTCCGACCAGTACGGCGGGCTGTTCCGCGTCACGCCGCCTCCGCTGGGCCAGACCGCCGGCGTGAAGATCGAGCCGATCCCGGTCGCGCTCGGCGAGGCGCAGGGCCTCCTGTGGGCGTTCGACTCGCTCTACGTCGTGGTCAACCGCGGCCGGAAGTACGAGAGCGGCCTGTACCGTGTCACCGACACCAACGGCGACGACACGCTCGACAAGGTCGAACTACTCCGCAAGCTCACCGGCGGCGGCGAACACGGCCCGCACGCGGTGCTGCCGCACCCGGACGGCAAGCGGCTCACCATCATCTGCGGCAACCAGACGAAACTGACCGACGTCTCCTCCTCGAAGTCATCCCGGCTGTGGGGCGAGGACCACATCCTGCCGCGGGTGCCGGACGGCAACGGGTTCATGAAGGGGGTGCTGGCGCCCGGCGGGTACATCTGCAACGTGACGCCCGACGGCAAGGAGTGGGAACTCGTCAGCACGGGCTTCCGCAACCAGTACGACGCCGGCTACAACCGCGCCGGCGAGCTGTTCACCTACGACGCCGACATGGAGTGGGACTTCAACACGCCGTGGTACCGGCCGACGCGGGTGTGCCACGTCACCAGCGGCAGCGAGTGGGGCTGGCGCAACGGCGCTGGCAAATATCCGCCGTACTACCCGGACAACCTGCCACCAGTTGTTGACGTCGGCCCTGGCTCGCCTACTGGCGTCTGCTTCGGCTACGGGGCGAAGTTCCCGCAGAAGTATCAGGACGCCTTCTTCATCTGCGACTGGAGCTACGGCAAGCTGTACGCCGTCCACCTCGCGCCGAATGGCAGTACCTACAAGGGCGAGATCGAAGAGTTCGTGACCGGCACGCCGCTGCCGCTGACGGACGTGATCGTCAACCCGACCGACGGGGCGATGTACTTCGCCATCGGCGGCCGGCAGACGCAGTCCGGCCTGTACCGGGTGACGTACACCGGAACCGAATCGGCCACCCCGGTTAGTCGCGAGGCGAAGCCGAGCGAGGCGTCCGCCACCCGCCATCAACTCGAAGCGTTCCACGGCAAGCCGGACGCGAAGGCGGTCGAAGCGGCGTGGCCGCACCTCGGCAGCAAGGACCGCTTCATCCGGTTCGCGGCCCGGACCGCCCTGGAGCACCAGCCGGCCGACCAGTGGACCAGCAAGGCCCTTGAGGAGAAGGACCCGCAGGCGGCGATCACCGCGCTGCTGGGCCTGGTCCGCAAGACGGCCAAGGACCCGCAGCACATGCCGGAGAACGAGCGACTGCTCCACCCGGCGGACGCGAAGCTCGGCTCGTCCATCCTCCGCGCGTTCAATCAGATCGCCTGGGACGGACTCACCCCCGAGCAGAAGCTAGAGCTGACCCGGGTGTACCAGGTGTTCTTCGTCCGCTACGGCAAGACGGGCGCGGCGGAGGACCAGTTCCAGGTCGCCCAGGCCCGGTTCGCCGGGGTCTTCCCGACTGGCAGCCGCTACCTGGACGGCGAGATTTGCCAGCTTCTCGTCTTCATGGACAACCCGGACGTGGTGAAGAAGGCGATGAAGCTGCTCGCGGATGCCCCGACCCAGGAAGAACAACTGGAGTATGCCAAGGCGCTGCGGATGGCCCGCGTCGGGTGGACGCCGGAGCTACGCAAGGACTACTTCTCCTGGTTCGTGAAGGCCGGCGGGTACAAGGGCGGTAACAGCTTCCGCGGGTTCCTCAAGCTCATCAAGGGAGACGCGGTGGCGTTGCTGTCGCCGGCGGAGAAAACGTCGCTGCAGCCGGTCCTCGACGCCCAGCCGGAAACGAACACCGTGTCCGCCGCCCCGCCGCGGGCGTTCGTCAAGCAGTGGACGATCAACGAACTGGCCCCGGTTGTCGAGAAGGGGTTGAGTGCCGGCGGCCGGGACTTCGACCGCGGCCGCAAGCTGTTCGGGGCGGTGAACTGCTTCGCCTGCCACCGGTACGACAACGAGGGCGGGTCCGCCGGCCCGGACCTCTCCGGCGTGGCCGGCCGGTTCAACACCCGGGACCTGTTGGAGTCGTTGCTCGACCCAAGCAAGGAGGTCAGCGACCAGTACGCGGCCGTCGAGATTGACACGCTGGACGGCAAGAAGGTGGTCGGCCGGATCGTGAACCTCAACGGCGACAACCTGGCGGTCAACACCAACATGCTCGACCCGAATGGGATCGTGAACGTCAACCGCAACGTGGTAGACACCATCAAGCCATCGAAGACCTCCATGATGCCGACCGGGCTGCTGGACACGCTCAACGAGAGCGAAGTCCTGGACCTGATGGCGTACCTGCTTTCCCGCGGGGATCGCAACGGGCCGATGTTCAAGAAGTAACGCCGGCTCACGCGGGCCGGGTCTGCGCGGCACGACTTTCGGGGTCGATCGCGCAGACCCGGCCCGCAGCATTTCAGGCACGGCAATTCCCCGTCGCGGGCAACTCTCAGCCCACTCGTCGTCCCGTCTCAAGATTGCCATCCCCGTCCAATGGACATTTGGCACACCGGCTGCAACCTCTCCTTCCGCTGTGTCACCAAGGCCGGATGCCCACGGCTGCTATTTGACGTTTGCTATAGAGGAGAACGGCGATGCCGAACCGCAGGAAGAAGAAGGACATGACCGTTGGTGTGTTCGAAACCCGGGCCGGGGCCGAGCAGGCAATGGCCGAATTGCGTAAGGCCGGGTTCGACAAGGACCAGATCAGCATGGTCGCCCGGAACGCTGACGGGAAGACTGTCCGCACCGATGGCGATGAAGAGACGTATGCCGACGAGGGCGCGGTTGCCGGGGCGGTGGCCGGGGCCGGAGTCGGGGCACTGGTCGGGCTCGGGGTACTCAGCGGGGTGATCCCGGTGATCGGCCCGGTGCTGGCGGTCGGCGCCCTGGGCACTGTGCTGCTGAACGCTGCCGGCGGGGCCGCCATCGCCGGGATCGCCGGGGCACTCGTCGGCTGGGGTATTCCCGAGGAAGAAGCCGACTTCTACGAGGGCGAGGTCAAGGCCGGCCGATTCCTGGTCACGGTCGAGGCCAACGGTCGGGTCGATGAGGCCCGCCGCATCCTGCACCGGTACGGCGGGTTCGACCGGACCGGGTGGACGGCCGTCCACGCCGACCGTGAGTTCACCGGTCGGACCGTCCAGCTTCGCGAGGAGCAACTCCGCACCAACAAGACGACCGAGAAGGCCGGCGAGGTGGACATCCGCAAGGAAGTCCACACCGAACGGCGGACGGTCACTGTCCCGGTCGAGCGAGAAGAGGTTGTGATCGAACGG
>DATLIF010000253.1:0-12865 GCA_035539575.1 Fimbriiglobus sp.
TCGGCGGTGCTTGCGAAGGCGTGGCCGAAGGCACTGCGGTCGGCGGCCGTCGAGGCGCTCGCCGATCGAACCGAAAAGCCATTCGAGCCGTGCAAGTCCGAGGCGGTGCTGGCGTTCCTGGCCGACGCCGAGAAAGGGCAATCCGAACGACTCGTGGCCGCGGACCCCCAATCACCGCACGATTGGAACCGCGTGGCGCTGTTCACGGACGGCGCGAATACGGCTCCTGCTCAAAACTTGCAGGTCCAGTCGATCGAGAATCTGGGTGTCATCGTGAACCGGGCCGACCCCGTACAAAACCCGGCTGGTCTCTCGGAACTTTCCCGGGTCCAGCAGGCACCGGTCCAGATCAACCGGATGCAGGGACGGCAGGCGGTGCTGGTTGAATGCCGCGACCGGGCCAACCCCGGAATGCTGATCCACCGGAGCTACATCGCCAAATGATCCCGGACAGGCGAACCTTCGCACGATGGTTTCGGTCAATACTCAGCGGGTATTAACGAAAGAACCGATAGTTTGCAGCGTTAATAGTAGTGTGTAGTCATTCGGTGCCGGAGGGTCGGTCCATGTTGTCGCTCCTTGCTGTGCTCTGCCCGCCCCTCGCCGTCCTCGCCGTGTCCCGGCCGTCGCAGGTTGCGGTCAGCGTGGGTCTTACGTCGCTGCTCTACCTCCCCGGGTTGGTCCACGCGCTCGCCGCGGTGGACCGCTACCAGGTCGAGCGGCGAAACGAGGCCCTGCTGAAGGCCGTCGGCCACCACTACGCCTGATGAGTCTCGTCGGCGTAGGGTGAGTCAACCCGGTTTGACCCCACCCTACCCGACCTCTGCCACCCGACCGCCGTCGAGCCGCAGGAACCGCGTCACGCTCGCCGGGATCTCATTCGGGTGGTGGCTGACGAACACCAGTGTCTGGTCCGCACCCAGGTGCGCGTCCAGCCAGGCTTTCGCGTGCTCCACCGCCGGACGGTCTAGCCCCTGAAACGGCTCGTCCAGGATCAACAACTCCGGGTTCTTCACCAGCGCCCGCACCAGCAGCACCAACCGCTGCTGGCCCGTGGACAGCCGCCCGAACGGCCGCCCCGCCACGTCCGACAACTCGAACTCGGCGAACAACCGACCGACCGCTGCGTCCTGGTCCGCGGTCGTCGGCCGCGGCGTGACTACATCGAAGAAGCCGGTGGCCGCGGCCGCGTGGGCGGTCATCGGGTGGGTGAAGTACAGGTGCAACTCCGGCGACACCAGCCCTATCCGCCGCTTCACGTCCCAGATGCTCTCCCCGGTCCCGCGCCGCTGGCCGAAGACGGACACGTCGGTGCCATACGCCTGTGGGTGGTCGCCGCAGACGAGGCTCAGCAGGGTGGTTTTGCCGGACCCGTTCGGGCCGATCAGTGCCCAGCGCTCGCCGCGGCGGACGGTCCACGAAACGCGGTCCAGCACCGGCCGGCCGCCGTAGGCCACGGTCACGTCGCGCAGGGCGATCACCGGAGGACCGAACGACGGAATGACGAATGACGAATGACGGAGTGCTCTTCCAGCATTCGGTCATTCGTCATTCCGTCATTCGTGAATTCTCCAGCACGCCCCTGCCACCTTACCGTCATCCCGCCCAGATCCAGCACGTTCGTCACCCAGTCCGGCACCAACTCCGGCCGGCAGATCAGCAGCACCCGCGTCCCGCCCGCCACCAGCCCGCCGAGCAACCGGGACACGTCCGTCCGCCCCGCCGCGTCCAGGCCCATGAATGGGTCGTCCAGGATCAGCAACTCCGGCCGGGCCAGCAGCGCTCGCGCGATCCGCGCCCGCCGGACCTGGCCGTTGGAAAGAGTCAGGAACGAGTTCCCGAGCAACCCCGCGACGCCCAGCGCATCGGCCACCCCGGTCACGTCCGCCGTGGTCCCGGCCCGCAAGTACTCACCTACGGTCACGTCGTCGAGCGGGTCGGTGAAGTTGAATCGCTCCTGGTAGTAGTGCTTGCCGTAGCTGAACAGCCGCGACTCCTCCTGAAACGCCACCAGCCGGACCACGTCCGCCGGGAAGTCCGCCCGCCGGCCGGCGGCGCGTGCGAGGTCGAGAACCGGCCACGCGACCGACCCGGCGCGCACCGAGTGGCGGCCGAGCAGCACCTCGGCGAACGCCGTCTTGCCGCTGCCGACCGGGCCGACGACCGCCCAGGTCTCGCCGTTACGCAGCGTCCATGTCAGGTCGCGGAACAGCACCTCGCCGCCCGCGGCGCGGGCGATCGTGGCACGGTCGATGCGGATCAGGTCTGCGGGCATGGCGGTGGCTCTCGGTACTGAGGACCGAGGATCTGCGGAAACGACCCGGGCCGCGGGGTTGTCCCGCGGCCCGGTGGGCTATTGCTCAGGATACTCGCCCGTCGGCTATCCGACGAACACGCCGCCGGAGAACTCCCCGTCCAGGGCCATGACGTTGAACGTCTCCTGGAACGGGTCAAGCGAGTAAGCATGGACCCGCGGCACGAACCCGGGGCCGCGGGCGGCAATGAGCTGAGCATTGCCGGACCCGTCCACCTGGGTCATCGCCACCCGGATGCCGGCCTCGAACTGGGACGGCGAGCCGGTCGCAGACAGCACCCCCGGGTTGACCGACGGCAGCGGCCCCGGCGTGGCGATCGGGCCGACGTCGAAGACGCTCAGCGGGACCATCGTGCCGTTGGACCGCCGGATCTGGACCTGCGGTGCCTCGAACCCGCCCGGGGCGGCCGCGATCTCCGCCTTCCCGTCGCCATCCATGTCCCCGGCCGACACGTACAGCCCGCCGGTGTAGTCCGGGGCCAGCGCGAAGTACTCCTCGATCGGGCTGAGGGTCGCGAAGTCGAACACCCGGACGTGCGGCCCGCCGCCGGGCCCGGCCGCGGTAATCACCTCGCCGATCCCGTCTCCGTTGGTGTCCCCCACCGCCACCCGCACCCCGCCGCGGAACTCCTCGGAGTACGCGAAGAAGGCGCCCAGGTCGATGCCGAACTGGCTGAATACCCGCACCAGCGGGCCGCCGCCGAAGCCGGTCCCGGCCACGATCTCCGCGATCCCGTCCCCGGTCACGTCCCCCACCGCCACATACACCCCGGCGGAGAAGGACGGCTCGTAGGCGAAGAACCCGTTGATCAACTCGAATGTCACCCCGTCGAACACCTGGATGTGCGGGCCGCCGCCGAACCCGGCCGCGGTGACCAGGTCGGGCACCCCGTCGCCAGTCACGTCGCCGGTCGCGACCCGCACCCCGCCGCGGAACGACGGGTCATAGACGAACCCGTCGAACAGGATCGACCGGTTGGCGGCGTCGAACACCTGCACCCGCGGCCCGCCGCCGGCGTCCGCGCCGACCGCGAACACCCGCCGCGCCGCCGCGCCGGCGTTCTCGAACCCGACGAACCCGAAGCTCGTCCCGTCGTCGAACACCACCCGGGCCTGCGGCGGGCCCAGCGCCGGGTCGTCCACCGCGGTGACGGTCCGCCCCACGGTCGTGCCGATGTTCAGCTTGTCCCCGACCGACGCCCGGGTCGGCAGCCCGCCGTCCACGAAGATGTTCAGGTCGCCCGCCGGCACGACCGTCACCCGGTCCCCCTGGTTGAGTTCGTTGCCGGCCTTGACCACCAGGGCGCGGAGCGTCGGCCGCCCGTCGGCCGTCCGGCCGACCGCCACCGCCCGCAGGAAGCCCAGCGAGTTGTTCCGCATGAACACGCCGGTGCCGGACACGTTGATTTCGTCCGACCCGTCCGCCGCCGTCGGCTCGCCCAGCCCGCTGTCCAGCCCGACGTCGCTGGTCCCCAGCACCGTCAGCACATCGGTGAACTGCCCGGTCCCGGTCGGGTCGCCGTCGATCACCACGCCCTGCGCGTCCGACCCGTTGACGTTCGTGAAGGCGATCGCCGGGCCGACCGCCCCGCTGGCGATCGCGACCCGGCCAGAGGTCGCGCCGGTGCTTTGGAACACGATCCCCGACGCCGGGTCCGCCACCGACCCGTAGCTCTGGTTGGTGGCGTCGGCCACGGTCAGATTGTTCCGCCCGCCGGCCGCGTCGTAGGAAAGCAACTCCAGGGTGTCCACGGCGAACGTGTTGCCCACCCCGGCGACCGTGGCCGTGACCGCGTCGGTGATCGTGACCGTCAAGTTCTCGTCGATCTCGAACCCGTTGAACGCGGTCGTGTCCGACCCGTTGCCGCCCGAGAACCGCAGGGCGTCGGCGGTCACGCCGAACACCCCGATGTTCATGCCGAAGCTGTCGTTCCCCTCGCCGCCGCGCAGCCACACCCCGCCGGCCAGGCTCTCGCCGTCCACCGAGTAGACGTCGTTCCCTCCGTTGCCATCCACTGCTATTTGGCTGCCGGCCAGGCTCGAGAACACGCTGAAGTTGTCCGGCCCGTTGTTCGACCCCCGGAACACAATCCCGTCCCCGGCCGGCGTGAAGAACCGGCCGCCGGTGGACAGGTAGGAAATGCCGACCGGCGTCGGCCCGGTGATCACGTCGGACGAGATCCCGACGTTGGTCCCGGTCGGGGCGCTGAAGTTACTGACGATGAGCTGGTTGTCCCCCGCCCCGCCGTCGGCGGTCACGCCGCCGAGGATCCCGGCCAGGTCACCGTTGTCGCTGATGCCGGCCAGCGACGAGATGCGAATCACGTCGTTGCCGGCCCCGCCGTTCGCGGTGACCGGCAGGAAGCTGGACCGAACGTTCAGGTTGTCTGGCCCGCCCTGGGCCAACAGGGTCAGGACCGCGCTGGGGTTCTGGACGGTGAACGTCTCGGGGAGCACCGCGCTGTTGCTGCCCTGGATTTGCAGGTCCGGGATGTTCACATACAGGACCGCGGACGAGTCGGTCGGCCCGGCCAGTCCGGTGACGAATCCCTTGCCGATCACCACGTTGCCGTTGCCCGCCTGGGACCCGAAGTCGCTGAGGATCAGCCGGTCGGACCCCTGGGTGCGGCCGTCCACGATCAGCGTGCCGACGATGCCGGCCAGGTTGCCGGACAGGTCGGTGCCGGCGTTCGAGTTGACCTGAATGTCGTCGTACCCACGGGTTCCGATGACGTGCGTCACGCTGGCCGAGGTGGACTTCACCAGCACCTGGTTGCCGTTAACGAAGTCCGACCCGAGGTCCAACCGCAGCGTGCCCTTCTGCAGCCCGGTGTACGTGACCAGGGTGCCACCGAGGTTCGAGAAGATCGTGTCGGTCGGCGCGGCACCGATCGTGTTGGCGGTGACCGTGACCCGGGCCGGGGTGCTGCGGCCGCCGTTCTCGAAGGCGAGGAAGTCGCCCTCGTCGCCGCCCAGGTCGATGGCGATCGGGAAACGGACAAACGACAGGTCGCCACCCGGCTGGCCGTTGGCCCGGACCACCACGCTGTCGGCCCCGGCCCCGGCCTGGAAGACGAACGCCTGGACCACGGTCCGCTCGACCCGGAGGGATTTCACCCCGTCGGACACGATGACGAACGCGGGGTTGCTGCCGTCGGCCTGGAGCGACAACGTGTCGTTGCCCGCGGTCCCGACCACCCGGACGGTGGCCTTGGCGGCGATGGTCGAGGAAACGTCCTGGATCCGCCACACCCCCCGCCCCTGGGTGCTGGCGATCACCACGTTGCCGTAAATCCCGATGTTGCTGATGCTGTCGTTGGGCAACCCGACCCCATACTCCAGCCAGTTGCCGTTGAGCACGGCCGGGTCGGCCACCCCGGGGACGTACCGGAAGACCCCGCCACGGCCGCCGGCCAGCAGGATCTCCTGCCCGGACGTGCTGCCAGGGTTCGGGTCCCACAGGGAGATCGTCCGGATGTCGGTGGAGAGCCCGCCGACGGTGTTGCCGCTCGCGTCGAACCCAGTCGCCGCCAGGTTCTCGGTGATCTCCACCCAGGTAACGCCGGCGTCGTTGGTGCGGAAGATGCGGTTGTCCTGGAGCACGTACGCCGTGCGCCAGTCGTCCGGGTCAGTGACGATGTCCTCGATCGGCCCGGTGCCGGGCAGGTTCGCGGTCAGATCGACGAACCCGCCGGCCGCCCCGCGCAGCCACAGTTGCCCGGCGTTGGTCCCGACCCAGGCGACACGAGTGATCCCGATCCCGTTCTGCCGGCCGCCGTAAACGATGGACGTGACCTTGCCCCCGAAGTTGGCCGGGGTGATGTTCGCGATCACGTCCCCGGCCTTGCCCAGCGCCGGGTCGAGGTTGTCGTCCTCGTAGAGCTTGTTGATCCCGAGCATCATCATCCGGCCATCGACCGAATTGATGGTGAACACGTTCGCCCCGAACGACCCCTTGTCCGAGCCGTCAAGCCCGTCGAATGCCTTGGTCGGGTTGGCCGGGGAAGCCAGGAGAACCCGGGAACTGTTGATCAGGGTGTTGTTCGCGTCGAACTGTCGGCGGAAGAACAGTTCGACGGTGTTGGACATCATGTAACGGAAGGTGGTCCCGAACTGCTGCTTGCCGGTGTTGTCCACCCCCTGCCAGAAGCCGTCACCGCCGACCGCCTCGTCCCAGACGCGGTTGCCGGCCGGCCCGGCCCCGTCGAGTTGCTCGATGCTGCCGGTGTCCTGGGTGCCGCCGAAGATCACGTTGTTCAGGACGTCGAGTTCGACCTTGTACGAGAACTGACCCAGCGCCAGGTTGCCGATCGGCGAGGACCAACTGCCGTTGCTGGTCCGCGGGTCGGACCGCCGGTACACCCCGCCGTCGTCCCCCTCCAGCAGGTTGCCCGCGGCGTCGAACACCAGGTGCCGGGAGTCGGCGTGCGGCGCGCCGCCGCCGGCCGCCTCGTTGTCGGTGATCGGGATCCACTGCGGGGACGGTGCGATGTCGTTGAAGCCGCGCGGCAGGGATCGGTCGCCGCGCAGGATGTTGGCACCGCCCCGGCCGCCGGACGACCCCGGGAACGGCCCCTCCTGGGCGTCGCCGGACAGGTACACCATGTTCGGGTTGACTGGGTCGGCCACCAGAGCGAAGTGCAGGAACGCCTGCCCGACGGGGTTGGTCCCGAAGATCTCGCGGACCGACCCGCCGCCGGTGTACACGCCGGTCCCGGTTGAACCGTTCAGGGTGATGGCTGTGGCGCTGGTCCGGGTGACCGTCCAGACGCCGTTGGCTCCGGGGTTGCCCTGCACCCCCTCGACGAGAACCCGGTCGCCGGTGTTGATCCCGTGATCGATGACCCCGCCGATGGTGATGCTGACCGGGGAGGCGTTGGTGGCGTCGGTGACGGACAGGGCGGCGGCGAGCGTGACCCCCTCGTCCATCACCGACCAGGACGCGCCGCCGTTGGTGGACCAGGTGACGGTGGCCCGCTGCTGGCCCGCGTTCGGGGCTGGGTTGGCCGTGGCCACATAGACCACGTTGTTGCCCGGACTGTTATGGATGGCGATCTTGCCGTTGTGCGACCCCGCCCCGATCTGCATCAGCGGGTCGGTGGCGTTGAACCACGACGGGCTTGGGGCCGTGATGTCCTCGGTCCGGAACACCCCGTTCGGGCCGACCACATACACGCGGTTCGGGGCACCCGGGTCGGCCGCCGTGTCGAACTGGGCGCCGGCCGGCAGGGTCGTGGAGCCGTCCAGCTTCGTCCAGGTGAAGCCCCGGTCGAGGCTGCGATACACGCCGCCGGTCCCGGCCACCAGCAGGTAGCCGTTGCGGGCGATCGCCGCCTTGAACGTCTGGTCGGCGAGCAGGAACTGCCCGGTGGCAGGGTTCACCGGCCCGGTGATGACCCGGAACGACGGGGTTGGGGCCAGGGCGTTCTCGGTGTACATCACGCCGACCAGGTCCCCGGACCGGCCGACGGCGGACGAGACGGACCCGATCCCGACCAGCAACTGGTTCGGGTTGGCCGGGTTGATGTCCATGGACGCGACCGACAGGGACGGCATCTGGTCGGTCAGCGGAACCCAGGTTGGGCTCGGGGCGAGAGCGTTGAACGTCCTCCAGACGCCGCCGTTGACCCCGGCGGCGAAGAGGATGTTCGGGTTGGTCGGGTGGGGAGAGATGGCATCGACCGCCCCGGTCGCCGGGCCGTCGGGCGGGATGCTGGGCACGCCGTTGAGGATCGGCCCCGGACCAGATTCCAGCCAGGTGGGGATGCCGTCCTGGAAGATCGCCGGGGCGAGCCGGTCTTCGAGTTGTTCGAGCCGCAGGCCCCGGCCGGCGGCTCGAACCTCGATCTGGGGGGCCCGGCCCGGCCGAACCCGCGAGCCCTTCGACGAACGCCGATTGTTCCCTGCCACTGTAGCTACCTCCGACGGCGTCGCTGCGACCCGGGGTCGAAGCGCATGTCCCGGATGAATGAATCTGGTTGGCGGCGGACCCTTGACTGTATCACAACCCGTCCGACCACTGCGACCCGGTCGGACGGCAGAACCTACGGGTTTTGTTCAGGTTAAGCTTAAATCACAGGCCGCGAACCGGCGGGCGAACCGCTTCGCGGTGAGCACAAACCGACGGCCCGGTCCTGGCGCAAACCGGTTCGGTTGGCGCAACCTGACCGCGCGGGCGGATCGGGGTCAGGCCACCGCGCCGGGAGCGCCACATCGTTATGACGGTGGAAGACGTTACGCGGATTGGCGGTGCGGGTTTTTCGGGTAGCGTGGCCGCTCGTGTGGCCCGGTCTCTCCGTGACCGGACCTCGGGGCGTTGGTCCAGCGAAGTGATAGCCCCGGGCCGGCCCGCCGGTAGCTATTAATTGCTGTATCCCCCCGTCCACGGGGGCGGTTGCTACTTGCGCGAGAGGGGAACATGAACCGCGGGCTGTCCATCGCGCTGTTCCTGGCCGGGGCCGCAGCGGCGGTCGGGTGTACCAACCGCCGGGCCGCCCCGCCGCCGGAGCCGCCGCCGCCGGCCGTCACGGTCTCCAAACCCGTCGTCAAGACGGTGGACCAGTTCACCGACCTGACCGGCACCCTGGCCGCGGTCAAGTCGGTGGACCTGCGCGCCCGGGTCAGCGGGTACATCCAGAAAGTCCTCTTCAAGGACGGGGACATGGTCAAGGCCGGCGACAAGCTGGTCCTGATCGACCCGGCGCCGTTCCAGGTCACGCTGGACAAGGCCCGGGCCGACCTGAAGACCGCCGAGGCGCAACTGCGGCTGGCGACGGCCAACGCGGCGCGGGTGGAGAAGGCCAAGGGGAGCGTCAGCATCGAGGAACTGGAGACGGCCCTGGCCCAGCGGGAGGTCTCCGGGGCCAACCGGCTCTCGGCCGAGGCGGCGGTCGCGCGGGCCCAACTCGACCTCGGCTACACCAGCGTCGAGGCGCCGATCACCGGCCAGGTGGACCGCATCTACGTGGACGAGGGGAACCTGGTGACCGGCGGCACCAGCCAGGGGACGGTGCTGACCACCATTGTCTCGACCGACCCGATCCACGCCTACTTCGACGTGGACGAGCAGACCGTCCTGTTCTACCGGCGGCTGATCCGGGAGAAGAAGTTCAAGTCCGCCCAGGACGGGGGCATCCCGGCCGAGATCCAGCTCAAGGGCGAGGCGGGCTACCCGCACAAGGGGATGCTCGACTTCATCAGCAACCGGCTCAATCCCGGGACCGGGTCGCTCCAGGTGCGGGGTACGTTCGCCAACCCTGGCCCGCCGTGGCTGATGGCGCCGGGGATGTTCGTCCGCGGCCGCATCCCGCTGGCCACCCGGATCGACGCGATCCTGATCCCCGACGACGCCGTGACTACCGACCAGGCCCGCAAGGTGGTCTACGTGGTCGGCCCGGACAACCGGGTGGCTGTCCGGCCGGTCGAACTCGGCCCGCTCTCCGGCGGGCTGCGGGTGGTGGACAAGGGCCTCACGGCGGATGACCGGGTCGTCATCCGGGGGCTGTTGCGGGTGCAGCCGGGGACCGTAGTCGATCCACAACCCGGGGAAATAAATCCCAAATCCCAAGCACCAAATCCCAACGAAGAACAGAACCCGGCGCCCGGAAAGCGCTGACCGCTCCGGTACTCGGGCTTGTTTGGGATTTGGTGCTTGGGATTTGGGATTTACCACCGGAGGTGGTTGTGTTCGCAAGGGTGTTTATTGACCGCCCGGTGCTGGCCTGGGTGATCTCGATCGTCATCGTGTTGTTCGGGCTGGCCGCGCTGGCGGTGCTGCCGATCTCGCAGTACCCGGAGATCGCCCCGCCGACCATCCAGGTGTCGTGCGCGTACCCCGGGGCCAACGCCCAGGTGGTCGCCAACACGATCGCCGCCCCGATCGAGTCGCAGGTCAACGGCGTCGAGAAGATGCTGTACATGTCCAGCTCGTGCGGCAACGACGGGTCGTACAGCCTGCAGGTCACGTTCGAGCTGGGCACCGACCTGGACACCGCCCAGGTGCTCGTGCAGAACCGGGTCAACCTCGCCGTGCCGCAATTGCCGCCGGAGGTGCAGCGGACCGGGCTGTCGATCCGCAAGCGGTCCTCGGACATCCTGCTGGTCGCCAGCTTCTACTCCGAGGACGGCAGCCGGGACCAACTGTACCTGTCGAACTACGCGACGATCCAGGTCCGGGACGAGCTGGCCCGGGTGTCCGGGGTCGGCGACGTGATCGTCTTCGGCCAGCAGGACTACTCGATGCGGGCGTGGCTGAACCCGGACCTGCTGGCGGCGCACAACCTGACGGCGGCGGACGTGGTGGCGGCGATCCGCGAGCAGAACGTGCAGGTGGCGGCCGGCCAACTCGGGCAGGAGCCGGCCGTGCCGGGGCAGGCGTTCCAGTACACGCTCAGCACGCTCGGCCGGTTGGAGGACGCGGAGCAGTTCAAGGACATCATCGTCAAGGTGGCCGACCCCGGCGCGGCCGGGGCCAACGGCGGGGCCGCGGCGGGCGGGGCCGGGGCCAACGGCGGGCTGGTCGCCGCCCCGCCGCTGACCGGGGTGGACCAGACCACCCGCCCGGTGGTCCGGCTCAAGGACGTGGCCCGGGTCGAGCTGACAGCCCGGTCCCGGGACATCAACAACTACCTGGACGGCATGCCGGGGGTCGGGGTCGCCGCCTTCCAGTTGCCGGGGTCCAACGCCCTGGACACCGCCGACCGGATCAAGGCCCGGCTGGCGCAGATGGAGAAGCGGTTCCCGCCCGGCGTCAACATGGCCGTCCACTACGACACCACCCCGTACATCCGCCAGTCGGTGGACGAGGTGTACGCGACGCTCATCGACGCGGTCATCCTGGTGGCGATCGTTGTGCTCTTGTTCCTCCAGGACTGGCGGGCCATGATCCTGCCGATGATCGACGTGCCGGTGTCGCTGATCGGCACGCTGGCGATTCTGTACGCCTTCGGGTTCAGCCTGAACAACCTGACGCTGTTCGGACTGGTGCTGGCGATCGGGATCGTGGTGGACGACGCCATCGTGGTGCTGGAGAACGTCGAGCGGTGGATCGCCCTGGGGTGCGACGCGCGGACGGCGACGATCCGGGCGATGCAGGAGATCACCGGGCCGGTCATTGCCATCACGCTGGTGCTCAGCAGCGTGTTCCTGCCCAGTGCGTTCCTGGGCGGGGTGACGGGTCAGTTTTATCGGCAGTTCGCGCTGACCATCTCCAGCGCGATGCTGATCTCGGCGGTCAACGCGCTGACCCTGACACCGTCGCGGGCGGCGGCGATCTTCCGCGGCCACGAGGCCGGCAAGCACGTCACCGAGACGCTGCCGCGATGGGGGTGGGCGGTCCTGCTGGGGTGGGCCGGGTACCGGCTGGCGGACACGCTGTTCGGCCCACTGCCACTGGTCCCGGCCGGCCAGCCGACGTACCCCGCCGGGGACTACACCGCGATGGCCGCCGGGTACGCCGAGTACGTCGGCCGGCACCTGCCTTACTTCCTGCCGGGGATCGTCGTCGGCTGGCTGCTCGGGCCGACCTTCAACTGGCTGTTGCGGTTCGTGTACAGGGGGTTTAACTGGGCATTCGACCGCGCCACACTCGGGTACAAGCGGACGGTCGGTTGGTTCCTGCGGCTGAGCCTGCTGGTGCTGGCGATCTACGGCGGGCTGCTGTATCTGACGTACCGCGGGTTCACCGAGACGCCGACCGGGTACATCCCGCCACAGGACAAGGGCTACCTGCTGGTGTCGATCCAGTTGCCGGACGCGGCGTCGGCGCAGCGGACGCGCGAGGTGCTGATAGAGGTGGACCGGATCACGCGGTCGATCCCCGGCGTGTCGCACACGGTGACGATCGGCGGGATGTCGTTTGTCCTCGGGGCGAACGGGCCGAACTTCGGGACCATGTTCGTGCTGTTGGACGACTTCGAGAGGCGCAAGCACGACCCGCAGCAGAACGGGTTCGTAGTCCTCGGCAAGATGACCGCCAAGCTCCGCCAGGAGGTCCGGGACGCGCAGATCGTGGCTTTCCCGCCGGCACCGGTGCAGGGCCTCGGTACGGCCGGCGGCTACCGGGTGATGGTCGAGGACCGCGGCGACCTCGGGCCGGAGGGGCTCCAGCAGCAGGTGATGGCGCTGACCGCCGCCATCCGCGAGGATCCCAGCGCCGGGACCGCGTTCAGCGTGTTTCGGGCCAACGTACCGCAACTGTACGTGGACATCGACCGGACCAAGTGCAAGCAACTGGGAGTCCCGCTGGACGACGTGTTCACGACGCTCCAGGCGAACCTCGGCGGGCTGTACGTCAACGACTTCAACCGGTTCGGCCGCAACTGGCAGGTGAACGTGCAGGCGGACGCGCCGTACCGGATGACGGCCGAGACGATCCGCAACCTGAAGGTCCGCAACGACCGCGGGGAGATGGTGTCGCTGGGGTCGGTGGCCACCATCGAGGACACGACCGGGCCGCTGGTGATCCAGCGCTACAACACGTTCCCGTCGGCGGCCGTGAACGGCAACCTGCCGCCGGGCGTCAGCACCGGGGCCGGGATCGCGGCGGTGGAG
>DATLIF010000254.1:0-12611 GCA_035539575.1 Fimbriiglobus sp.
CGACACCGCCGCCACAGCCCGCCCCGAAGCACAAGCCGAAACCCGCCGCCCCGCCACCGCCTCAACTCCTGACGCCCGCACTGGCCGACGCGCTGCTCTACGCCGACGATGTCGTGGTCGTAGTGAACAAGCCGGCCGGGCTGACCACGATGCGCCACGCCGCGGAGGCTGACGAGTTCGGCCCGCACGGCAAGCGGTTCCTGCCGAAGACGCTGGCGGACCTGCTGCCGCGGCTGCTGGCGTTGCCGGGCGCGCGGGTGATCCCGGTCCACCGCATCGACCGCGACACCAGCGGCGTCGTGGTCTTCGCCCGGACGACGGCCGCGGCGGAACACCTGACCCGACAGTTCCGCAAGCACACCGCCGACCGCCGATACCTGGCGCTGGTCCGCGGAGCGCCGCCGGCGGGCAGCATCGAGTCGGTATTTGTCCACGACCGCGGCGACGGCCGCCGCGGCAGCGGCACCGGCCCGGACGGCAAGCGGGCCGTCACGCACGTCAAGGTGCTGGAGCGGCTCGGGCCGTATTCGCTGGTCGAGTGCCGGCTGGAGACAGGGCGGACGCACCAGGTCCGCATCCACCTGGGCGAGGCCGGCGCGCCACTCTGTGGAGAGCGTGTGTATGACCGGCCGATCCACGGCCAGCCGCTGCCGGACGGTAGCGGGGCCGCACGGCCAATGCTGCACGCGATTCGGCTGGGGTTCGTTCATCCGGTCACGGGCGAGCCGATGAGCTGGGACGTGCCGCCGCCGGAGGACTTCGCGGCACTGCTGGCGAAGCTACGCGGCCCGGCTTAGCACCCCTGGCGCACTCGCTGTACTACACATTGATGCCATCCCGGACCGTGTTTCCCCTCGCTCTGTCTCGCCGGACGAGGTAAGCTAGCGGGTGCCAACCACCCCGTGCGGGTTCTCCCACCCCGGCCGCTTCCCGCGGCCCCGAACCACCGTCCGCGAGGCCTCCATGCCTGGCCGGCCCCTCGTACTTGCTCTGGTACTTGCCTCCGCCCCCGCCGCGCTCGCCGCACCGCCTCCGGGCGATGCCCGCGCCGCCCTCGTCGGCACGCCGACCGAACTGGCCGTCATGCCGCCCAGCGTGCGCCTCACCGGCCCGCGCGACGTGCGACAACTCGTTGTCACCGGCAAGTACGCCGACGGCACCATCCGCGACCTGACCTGGGCCGCGGACGCGACCGCCGACCGGCCGGGCGTGCTGACCGTCGCTGACGGGCTGTTCGTCCGCGGTGCCAAGGACGGGGCCGCGACGCTCACCGTGGCCGCCGGCGGCAAGAGTGTAATGGTGCCGGTCACGGTCGCGAAGTTCGACGACCCGCACCCGGTCAGCTTCCGCAACGACGTGATCGCGGCGTTCAATGTTGGCGGCTGCAACGCCGGCGCCTGCCATGGCACCCCGAGCGGCAAGAACGGGTTCAAGCTGTCGCTGCGCGGGTTCGACCCCGCGGCGGACTTCCTGCAGCTCACCCGCGACCAGTTCGGCCGCCGGTCCGACAAGCACAGCCCGGACGCGGCATTGATCCTGCTCAAGGGGCTCGGCCGCGTCGCCCACGAGGGCGGCGCCCGGTTCGCCCCGTCGAGCTACCCGGCCGAGATGCTTTCCGCGTGGCTGACCGAGGGGGTCCGTGACGACCCGACGAGCTTGCCGGCGGTCAAGTCGGTGGCCGTCCTCCCCGGACCGCGGGTGCAGCTCGCGCCGGCGAGGTGGCAGCAGCTCGCCGTCGTCGCGACGTTCGCCGACGGCACCGCCCGCGACGTCACCCGGCTGACCGTCTTCAGCAGCAGCGACCCGGCGGTGGCCGACGTGGACCTCAATGGTCTGGTCGAGTTCAAGCGGCCCGGCGAGGTGGCGGTCCTGGCCCGCTACCTGGAGGAGTTGGTGCCGGTGCGGCTGACCTACCTGGAGCCGCGCGAAGGCTTCGTGTGGTCCGACCCGCCGGCGCGAAACTACATCGACACCCACGTCTTCGCCAAGCTCCGGCAGATGACCATCCTGCCCTCCGACCTGTGTACGGACGCGGAGTTCGTCCGCCGGGCGTACCTCGACGCCTGCGGCCGGATGCCGACCGCCGCCGAGTCCCGGGCGTTCCTGGCCGACTCCGACCCGGCGAAGCGCGACCGGCTCATTGACCGGCTCGTCACGCTGCCGGAATTCGCCGACTTCTGGGCGCTGAAGTGGGCCGACGTGCTGCGCTCCAGCCGCAAGACGATCCAGACCAAGGGCAGCCACGCCTTCCACCAGTGGCTCCGCGACCGACTGGCCACCAACGTCCCGATCGACGCGATCGTCCGGGAGTTGCTGACCGCGACCGGCAACACGTTCGCCAACCCGCCGGCCAACTACTACCGGATCGCCAAGGACCCGCAGAGCCTCGCCGAGGCGACGGCCCAACTGTTCCTTGGCGTGCGGATGCAGTGCGCCAAGTGCCACAACCACCCGTTCGAGCGGTGGACCCAGGACGACTACTACGGGCTCTCCGCGGTGTTCGCCCGGGTGAAGACCCGGCCCGAGCCCGGCGCCGGCCCGAAGCCCGACCCGAAGGCCCCGGCCGCCGAGATCGTTCTGGCATCCCGCGACGGCGAGGTCACGCAGCCGCGGACCGGCAAGGTCATGAAGCCCCTGGCACTCGGCTCCGGCGCGATGGACGTGGCCCCCGGCGAGGACCGCCGCACCGCCTTCGCCGACTGGCTCACGAAGCCGGACAACCCGTTCTTCGCGAAGTCCGTCGCCAACCGCGTCTGGTTTCACCTGACCGGCAGAGGAATCGTCGATCCCGTGGACGACTTCCGCGACTCCAACCCGGCGTGCAACGACGAGTTGCTCGACGCGCTGGCGAAGGACTTCGCCAAGAATGGGTACGATCTCCAGCACCTGGTCAAGACGGTCATGAAGTCGCGGACGTACCAGCTCTCGGCGCAGCCGAACGAGACGAACAAGGACGACGCGAAGTACTTCTCCCATGCAGTGACGAAGCTGCTGACCGCCGAGCAACTGCTCGACGCGCTGTGCGACGTGACCGGGGTGCCGGAGAAGTTCGCCGGCCTGCCGGCTGGGACGCGGGCGATCCAGTTGCCCGACGGGGAGGTGAACCACCCGTTCCTGAAGACGTTCGGCCAGCCGGCCCGGGAGTTGGCCTGCGAGTGCGAGCGGGAGAGCGACGGCAACCTGGCGCAGGCGCTCCAGCTCATCAACGGTCCGACCGTCAACGAGAAGGTCCGCAGCGCGAGCAACCGGCTGACGGCGCTGCTCACGTCGAAGAAGTCGGAACGGGAGGTGCTGGAAGACCTGTACTTCACCGCGCTGGCCCGCGCCCCGGAGTCGGACGAGGTGGCGGTGGCACTGGCCCACGTCGCGAAAGCCAAGGACAAGCGCAAGGGCTGGGAGGACGTCCTCTGGGCGATCCTGAATACACGCGAGTTTCTGTTCCGGCACTGAGTCGATAAAAAGACCTCACTATGCTCTGTTGAAATGCTCGCAGGTTGTTGGAGTCCCGGCTTTAGCCGGTTATCGCAGCACCGGCTAAAGCCGATTATCGCGGCACCGGCTAAAGCCGATTATCGCGGCACCGGCTAAAGCCGGGACTCCAACTACGCAGTCCGAAGGTTTCAACAGAGCAACCTCACCACAAAGTCACGAAGGTCACACAAAGAGACGCAAAGAAGACCTGCTCTCTTTGTGTGACCTTCGTGACTTTGTGGTGAATACCTTCGGCACACAACTCACCATGCAATACGCCATTGCGATCCTCTCCACCGTTGCCCTTGCCTTCCCCAGCATTGCCGCCGACCCGGACGCCCACGCCGCCAACAAACGGCTCGGCCGCGGCGTCAACCTCGGCAACGCACTCGAAGCTCCGAAGGAGGGCGCCTGGGGTGTCACCCTCCAGACCGACTACTTCAAGGCGATCAAGGCCGCCGGGTTCGACAGTGTCCGGCTGCCGGTGAAGTGGTCCGCCCACGCGCTGGCCGAACCGCCTTACACGATCGACCCGAAGTTCGCTGGGCGCGTGGACTGGGTCGTCGATCAGGCCCTGCAGAACAAGCTCAACATCGTGGTGAACGTCCACCACTACAACGAGATGGACGCCGACCCCGACACGCACCTGCTGCGGCTGGTCGCGCTGTGGGGGCAGATCGCCGACCGGTACAAGGACCGCCCGGCCGGCGTCTACTTCGAGCTGTTCAACGAGCCGCACGACAAGTTCACCGAGGCGAAGTGGAACGCGGCGATCCCGAAGTTGCTCGCGGCGGTCCGCAAGTCCAACCCGACCCGCCCGGTGATCGTCGGCCCCGGCCAGTGGAACGCCATCCGCGGGCTGGGCAGGCTGGAACTGCCGAAGGACGACCGCAACCTGATCGTGACCGTCCACTCCTACGAGCCGTTCGAGTTCACCCACCAGGGAGCGTCGTGGGTGAAGGGGTCCGACCGGTGGAAGGGCCGCAAGTGGGCCGGCACCGACGCCGAGAAGGCCGACGTCCGCAAGCGGTTCGAGCAGGCGGCCGCGTGGGCGACGACGCACGACCGCCCGATCTTCCTCGGCGAGTTCGGCGCGTACTCGGCGGCGGACACGGACTCCCGGGCGCGGTGGACGCGGTTCGTCGCCCGGGAGGCCGAGCGGCTGGGCTGGAGCTGGGCGTACTGGGAGTTCGCCGCCGGGTTCGGGGCGTACGACCCGCGGGCCGAGGCGTGGCGCGAGCCGCTCAAGGCGGCGCTGCTGGACCGGTAGGCGTGACCGGATAAGTGTCAACTGCCAGCCATAATCGATAAATATACTAATGTATACTTGTTGTAGAGGCGCGGGGCCACTGGTCAAAGTTTGACCACCCAGGCTGCCACTTCGACACACTCTGGAAGTGGCAGCCTGGCAGCCTGGCCCTCCCGGTTGAGGCGACGGCTGAACGAGGGGGGTCAGACCGCCAAACCGTCACACCTGACAAGTGGCGGTCTGGCGGCCTGACCCCCGCCAGACGGTAAACGGAGTCGCCATGCTTTCTCGACTGATTCCCGTGGTTCTCGCCCTGGCCGGCGCGGCCCGGGCCGACCAGCCCGCAATCGAGCGTAAGCCGGTCGAGTTCCGCCTGACCTTCGACCAGGCCGCGCTGGACCGGCCGTTCACCGGCCGAGTCTTCGTGCTGCTCACCCGCGCCGAGCCGACTCGGCTGCCGCGCGGCCTCAACTGGTTCAACCCGGAGCCGGCGTTCGCGAAGGACGTGAAGAACTGGCAACCTGGCGAGCCGCTGACCGTCGGAGCTGACGCGATCGCCTTCCCCACGCCGCTGGCCGACCTGAAGCCGGGCAAGTACTTCGCCCAGGCGGTGCTCGACCGCGACCTCGGCGGCATCAGCTTCGCTGCCAGCCCGGGCAACGCCTACTCAAAGCCGGTGCCGTTCGCCGTCGGCCCGAAGCAGCCGAACGCGGTGCTCCTGAACCTCGACCAGGTGTACCGGGAGCCGCCGTTCCAGGAGACGGACACGATCCAGCTCGCCGAGATCCAGAGCAAGTTGCTCACCGCGTTCCACGGCAAGCCGACGAGGCTCCGCGCCGGTGTGATCCTGCCGCCGTCGTTCGGCAAGCTGCCGGACCGCAAGTACCCGGTCGTCTACGAGATCACCGGGTTCGGCGGCGACCACACCGCGGCGGCTGCCGTCGCCGCCCGTAAGCCGTGGGACGTGGCCGGGGTCGAGATGATCTGGGTCGTCCTCGACGCCAACTGCCGGCTCGGTCACCACGTCTTCGCCGACTCCGCGAACAACGGCCCGGTCGGCACCGCGCTGGTCACGGAGTTGATCCCGCACGTCGAGACGAAGTTCCGCGGCATCGGCGAGGCCGGGGCGCGGTTCGTCACCGGCCACTCGTCGGGCGGCTGGTCGAGCCTGTGGCTCCAGGTCGCCTACCCGGACACCTTCGGCGGCTGCTGGTCCACGTCGCCGGACCCGGTGGACTTCCGCGATTTCCAGCGCGTCAACGTCTACGCCTCGGGGACGAACCTGTTCACCGACGCCGCCGGCAAGCCGCGGGCGCTGTCCCGCGGCGACCGCGGCCGGGTGCTGATGTACCAGCGATTCTCGGACATGGAGGTGCTGATGGGCCGCGGCGGGCAACTCGGCTCGTTCGAGGCAGTGTTCAGCCCGAAGGGACCGGACGGCAAGCCGCGCCCGCTGTGGGACCGCAAGACCGGCGCGATCGACCCGGGTGTGGCGAAGGCCTGGGAAAGTTACGATATCCGCAAGAAGCTGGAGCGCGACTGGGACGACATCGGCTCGAAACTCGCCGGCAAGCTGCACGTCTACATGGGCGACGAGGACACGTTCTACCTGGACGGGGCGGCGCGGCTGCTCCGGAAGTCGCTGGCGGGGCTCGGCTCGGACGCGGTGGTGGAGATGTTCCCGGGCAAGACACACGCCCTGGTGGACGCGAAACTGCGCCGACGGATGAACATGGAGATGGCCGCCGCGTATCGCAACTGGCAGAAGGCGCAAGGAGGTGCGCCGGGACGGCCCGAGTAACGCCCCTTCACCGAACCTTCACGGCCACGGCCGTGCGGTTGTGTAGGATTCCGGCAACGCCCCGCACCCTCCCCGGAGCCGGACCCATGCGTTCCCGCCGATCAGTCCTGTTGGCCGCGCTGGCGTTGGCCCCCACCCTGGCCGGGTGCGGTAAGTCCGGCAACGGCGGACCCGGTGAACGCACCCGGCTCGACGGCCAGGGGGCCACGTTCGTCGAGCCGATCATGAAGGTCTGGACCAACGAGTACGGCGAGCTGACCGACGGCGACGTCCAGATCAACTACCAGGGGACCGGGTCCGGGGCCGGCGTCTCGCAGATGACCAAGGGGCTGGCCGCGTTCGGCTGCTCGGATGCCCCGATGAACCGCAAGCAACTCGACGAGGCGACCGCCACCGCCGGCCCGGTCGTCCACGTCCCGCTGGTGATCGGGGCCGTCGTCCCGGTGTACAACCTGCCCGGCGTCGAGTCGCCGCTCGTCTTCACCGGACCGCTGCTGGCCGAGGTGTTCACCGGCAAGGTGGCGAAGTGGAACGACCCGCGGATCGCCGCCCTGAACCCCGGGGTCAACCTGCCGGACCTGGGCATCCAGCCGGTGTACCGGGCGGACCCGAGCGGCACGTCGTTCATCTTCTCGGACTACCTGGCGAAGGTCAGCCCGGAGTTCAAGGCGTCGGTCGGGTCGAGCACGGCGCCGAGCTGGCCCAGCGGCGTCGGCACCGCGCAGAACAAGAGCGACGGGGTAGCCGGCCACATCACCCGCAACCCCGGGGCGATCGGCTACCTGGAGTTGACCTACGCCCTGGACAGCAAGGACAAGCTGAAGTACGGCAAGGTCCGCAACAAGGCGGGCAAGGACGTGCTGGCCGACCTGGACAGCATCACCGCGGCGGCCGCCGCGACGCTGGGCGCGCCGCAGTCGGCCGAGCCGTATTCGCTGCACGATCTGACGTACAACCTGACCGACGCCGGCGGCGACGCGTCGTACCCGATCGCCGGGATGAGCTTCGCGTTGCTGTACCAGAAGCAGCAGGGAGGCAAGGGCAAGGCGGCGGTGGCGTTCCTGAAGTGGTGTACCGGCCCGGACGGCCAGAAGCTGGCGAAGCTCCGCAACTACGCCCCACTGCCGGAGGAGTTGCGGAAGAAGACCCACGAGAAGCTGGACAAGGTCGAGGTCGGGTCGTGAGCCGGGGGCAGACCACCGGGCCGATACTCCGTACTAAGTACTGGGTACTCCGTACTCCAGGCCCGAGCCGATGACGACCGCGCCCCCCTCCCCGAAGCCGCCGTCCACCTGGCCGGAGGTGGTGTTCACCGCTGCCACCCGGGCGGCCGGGCTGTTCATCCTCACGCTGGTCGCCGGGCTGGTCGTCGTGCTGGTCTGGGAGTCGCTGCCGGCGCTCAAGAACGCCGACACATACAACCTGTTCACCAGCGCCCGGTGGGACCCGAAGCCGGCCAGCGCCGGCGCCCCGCCGTCGTTTGGCTCGCTGGCGTTCGTTTACGGCACGGTCGCCACGTCGGTCATCGCCATGCTGATCGCCGTCCCGCTCGGGGTGGCGTCGGCGGCGTTCCTGTCCGAGATCGCCTCCGGCTGGCTGAAGAAGGTCGGGGCGTTCCTGATCGAGCTGCTGGCCGCCATCCCGAGCGTGGTGTACGGGTTCTGGGGGCTGTTCATCCTCGCCCCGGTCGTGCAGAGCGTCTTCGACCTCTTCGGCGGCCCGCCGACCGGCGGCAACGGCATCTTGGCCGCCGGCCTGATCCTGTCGATCATGATCCTGCCGTACATCACGGCGATCAGCTTCGACGTCTGCCAGGCGGTGCCGCGGGCGCAGCGCGAGGGGTCGCTGGCCCTCGGGGCGACCCGGTGGCAGACGATCTGGAACGTGGTGCTGCCGTACGCCCGACCGGGGATCGTCGCCGCGTGCTTTCTCGCACTGGGCCGGGCGCTGGGCGAGACGATGGCCGTCACCATGCTGATCGGCAACCAGGCGGCCATCGACCTGTCCCCGTTCGCGCTGGGAGACACCATCGCCAGCCGGATCGCCAACCAACTCAACGAGGCCGACACCCCGGACTTCCGGGCGGCACTGGTTGCGCTGGCGCTGGTCCTGCTCCTGGTGACGGCGGCGTTCAACCTGGTGGCCCGGCTGATGCTCGCCCGGCTGACCCGGGGGCCGAAGGCCGGGCCGGCACCGGCGGTGGCCGAGCCGGACGCCCCGGACGAGGTCGAGGAGCGGTTGCCGCCCCCGCCGGCGGCCGGGCCGGCGCGGTCGTGGGCGGTCGGCTGGAACCGGGTGATGACCTGGGTGCTCCGCGGGTGCTTCGTGCTGACCGTGGTGCCGCTGTTCCTGATCCTGGGCGACATCACCGTCCGCGGGGTGTCGGCCCTGGACGCGACGCTCTTCACCCAGCGCGGCCGGCAGGCAATGACGGCCGAGCAGTTCGAGCAGTACAAGGCATGGCAGCGCGGCGAGGCCGAGTATCCGACCAACGAGATCGGCCGGCCGGTCAAGCGCGGCGGGCTGGGCCACGCGATGCTCGGCAGCCTGATGATCGTCGGGCTGGCGACGGCGCTGGCGGTCCCGCTCGGGCTGATGGGGGCGATCTACCTGGCCGAGTCGAGACGGTCCCCGACCGCCAACACGATCCGGTTCGTCACCGAGTTGCTCGGCGGCGTGCCGTCAATCGTGATCGGCATCTTCGCGTACGCGGTGCTGGTCTACCCGTTCTGGGCGCCCGGCGAGAAGTGGGGCTTCAGCGCGTGGGCCGGGGCGTTCGCCTTGGCGGTCATGATGATCCCGATCGTGGTCCGGTCGGCCGAGGAGTCGATGAAGCTGGTCCCCGACGCGATCCGCCACGCCAGCTACGCGCTGGGGGCCAACCGGATGCAGACGACCCTGCGGGTCGTCGTCCCCGCGTCCCTACCCGCGATCGTGACCGGCATCTTCCTGGCCGTCGGTCGGATCGCGGGAGAGACGGCGCCGCTGCTGCTGACGGCGGGCAACTCCGACTTCTGGCCGGCGTCGCCGTCGGAGCAGACGGCGTTCCTGCCGGGCTACATCTACAACTACTCCCGCAGCCCGTACGCCGACTGGCGGGAGCAGGCGTGGGGCGGCACCCTGGTGCTGCTGGCGTTCGTCATGCTGGTGAACGTCGGCATCCGGCTGCTGGCCGGCAAGCGGGTCGTGGCCGCCAGCCGCGGCGACTGAAGATGAGGGGGTGAGTGGGTGAGGGCGTGAGGGGGTGAGAAAACCCTGTCTTCGTCACCCCCTCACGCCCTCACCCACTCACCCCCTCATGCACAATGTTCTGGCGCCTGTTCCTGACGTACCTGCTCCTCGTCGCGGCGGCCGTCGGGCTGGTCGGGGTGCTGGTATTGCAGCGCGTGGACGACCCGTGGGGTCTGGCCCGGGACGTGGCCGCCGCCATCGCCCTGATCGTCGCCCTGGCGGTGGGGTCGGCGTACCTGCTCGCCCGCCGGTTCACCCGCCCGCTGGTCGAACTCACCGGCGGGGCCGAACGATTGGCCGAGGGGGACTTCAGCCACAAGATCCGCACTACCGGCAGCCGGGAGGTCCGCGCCCTGGCCCAGTCGTTCAACACCATGACCGACCGGCTGGCCGCCACCTTCGCCGAGCTGGACCACGACCGCGAGCAGCTGCGGACCGTCCTCTCCGGCATGGTCGAGGGGGTGGTGGCGTTCGACGCCGAGCAGCGGGTCCTCTTCGCCAACGACCGGGCCGCGCAGCTACTGGAGTTCCCGCCCGACCAGGCGGTCGGCCGCCGGCTCTGGGAGATCACCCGGCAGCGCGCGGTGCAGGAGTTGGCCGACAAGGCGCTGCACGGCGGCGGGCCGGTCCGCGAGGAGCTGGACTGGAAGGGGCCGGCCGACCGCAGCCTGGCGGTGTACGCCTCCCGGCTCCCCGGGCCGGGCTCGCCGGGCGCGGTCATGGTGCTGCACGACGTCTCCGAGATCCGCCGGCTGGAGCGGATGCGGCAGGACTTCGTCGCCAACGTCTCGCACGAGCTGAAGACCCCGCTGGCCAACATCAAGTCGTCCGTCGAGGTGCTGCTGGACGGCGCGGTCGAGGACCCGGCGTCGCGGGGCGTCTTCCTGGAGCAGATCGACGAGCAGGCGGTCCGGCTGGACGCGCTGATCCAGGACCTATTGAGCCTGGCCCGCATCGAAGGCGGGTCCGCCGGGCTGGAGTACGAGGCGGTGCCGGTCGAGGACGCGGTCCACGGCTGCCTGGACCGCCACCGCACCCGGGCCGAGGCCAAGCGGCTGACGCTCAACGGCGTGGCGCTGGCCGGGTGTCCGCCGGACCTGGCCGTGTGGGTGGACGAGGAGGGGCTGGCCCAGGTCCTCGACAACCTGGTGGACAACGCCATCAAGTACACGCCGGCCGGCGGCCGGGTGACGGTCCGCTGGGAGGCGACGCCGCGACAGGTGTGCCTGGAGGTGGCGGACACCGGCATCGGCATCCCGGAGCGCGACCTGCCGCGGGTGTTCGAGCGGTTCTACCGGGTGGACCGCGCCCGCAGCCGGGAGCTGGGCGGCACCGGTCTGGGGCTGTCCATCGTCAAACACCTGGCGCAGGCGATGGGCGGCACCGTGCTGGTGACCAGCGAGGTCGGCCAGGGGACGACGTTCCGCGTCAGCCTGCCACGGGTGGCGAAGGGTTAGGAACTGTCATGTCCCGACACGGCGAGTGCAAGACCCCCGGCGGCAAGCTGGTCGCCGTCGATCTGGAGGTGGTCGTCGGCCGGCTGACCGCGGTCCGCGTCCGCGGCGACTTCTTCGTTCACCCCGAGTCGGCCGCGAAGCCGACCCTCGACGCCATCGCCGAGGGGTTGACCGGCGTTCCCGCGGACATGGACGTGCCGGCGCTGGCGGCGCGGGTCCGGGCCGCGGTGCCGTTCGGGGTGGAATTGGTCGGCACGTCGCCGGAGGCGGTCGCCGTAGCCGTCCGCCGGGCCGTCGGGCTGAGCGGCGAGCTTCGAGCGGTGAGCGGTGAGCCGGACAACGCGACGGCTTTGCTCACCGCTCACCGCTCACCGCTCACCGCTCGTCACATCGGCTCGTTCACGACCGCCGAGATCGACCGTCTGACCGCCGGCTGGAAGTCGCTGTCGTGGAGGCTGATCCCGGAGCGGCCGCTGTCGCCGGCGCTCAACGTGGCCCTCGACGAGGTGCTGACGGACCGGGTGGCGAAGGGCGAGCGCCTGCCGACGTTACGGTTCTGGCGCTGGTCCGGTCAGGCGGTCATCATCGGCCGCTGCCAGTCGGTGGCGAACGAGGTAGACCTGGCCGCGGCGAACGAGTTGGGCGTACAGGTGGTCCGCCGGCTGACCGGCGGCGGGGCGATGTTCCTCCAGCCGCACGGGGCGATCACGTACTCGCTGGTCCTGCCGGAGTCGGCGCTGGCGGGGCTGAGCATCCGCCAGAGCTACGAGGTGTGCGAGGCGTGGGTGATCCGCGGCCTGCGGTCGCTGGGGGTGGACGCGCACCACGTCCCAATCAACGACATCGCGTGTTCGGAGGGGAAGATCGGCGGCGCCGCGCAGGCCCGGCGGCGCGGGGTGGTGCTGCACCACACGACGATCGCCTACGACATGGACCCCGGCGAGATGGTGCGGGTGCTGCGGATCGGCCGGGAGAAGCTGCGGGACAAGGCGACGCCGAGCGCCGCCAAGCGGGTCAGCCCGCTGGTCCGTCAGACGGGGCTTTCGCGGGACGAGATCGCGCGTCACCTGTTCGAGACGTTCCGCACGACCTTCGGCGGCGAGGCGGACGAGGTCACCCCCGAGGAGCTGGCCGCGGCGGACCGGCTCGTTGCGGAGAAGTACGCCAACCCGACTTGGACGCACGAGTTCGAGTGATCGACGGCCGAAGTGATACTAGGTCGTGTCCGGTGAATCACCCGAGGTAGAAGCGGAACAGGATAGCCAGCTTCAGCATCCCGAGGTAATGGACCGCCAGCTTCTCGTACCGGGTGGCGACCCGCCGGAGCCACTTCAACCGGTTGATCCCCCGCTCGATCAGGTTCCGCTGCCGGTACGCCGCCCGGTCGAACGGGCCGTCCCGA
>DATLIF010000255.1:0-8366 GCA_035539575.1 Fimbriiglobus sp.
CCGTCCAGCCGCTCCCTACCGGTCGCGGCTCCATCAGCGCTACTCAATCGTCCACAGGGTCAGCGAGCTGTTATCCTTCACGAACACCCGGTTGCCCGCCACGACGGGGTAGGCGTAGGTCGGTGTGTCGGCGACCTTGTAGCTCGCCACCTGCTTGAGCCCGCTGTCGCTGGGCTCGAAGACGACCAGTTGGGCGGCGGGGGTCAGGGCCATCAGGACCGGGCCGAGATCGACGACCGACCCGAACCCGCGGCCCCCCTTGAGCGGAGCCGTCCAGGCGGTCTTGCCGGACTTCGCGTCGATGCAGAACAGGGCGTCGCGGTTGGTGATGCCGAACACCAGCCCGTCCTTGACGATCGGGGTGTTGTACTGGACGGCGGTCTCGTCGTTGCTCCACAGTTCCTTCGCGGCGAGGCCGTCCCCCTGCTTTTCGAGCCGGACGGCCCTGGTGCCGCGGCCCGCCCCCGAGTAGATGACGGTCTGGCCGTCCACCACCGGGGTGGCGGCGTTGTACTGCATCCGCTGCTTGATGGGGAACGAGACCTTCCAGAGGAGCTTCCCGTCGGCGAGCCCGAGGGCCACGACGTTGCCGTCCGTCGCCGCGACGACCGCCTTGACACCGTCCGCGGTGAGCAGGGCGGGCGAGGCGTAGTCCGTGCTGTCCTCGGTCCACCGCCACTTCTCGGCACCGGTGGCCAGGTCGTAGGCCACGATCCCCCCGCTGCTCTTGCCCCTGCCGCCTTCCTTCCCACCGAGCTGGGCGATGCAGAGGCCGTCCGCGATGACCGGCGAGCTGGACGTGTAGAACGTGGGCCAGGAGCCCTTGAAGTCGTCCTTGCGCCACAGCGTCTTCCCGGAGCCGGCGTCGAGACAGGAGAGGGTGCCGCGGACGCCGTACGTCACCACCTTGCCGTCGGCCACGGCCGGGGAGGCCCGCGGCCCCTCGTGCGGCCCGGCGGCCGGCGGCGTCGCGCCCTGGACCTCGTACTTGTCTTGCCACAGCTCCTTGCCGGAGGCCGCGTCGAGACAGCGGGTGACCTCGCTCCCGCCCTCGCGGGCGAAGACGTAGAGCCGGTCGCCGACCAGGGCCGGGGTGGCGTTGGCGTTGCCGACGGGGACCGTCCATTTCTTGGTCAGTTCCTTCGGCCAGGCCTTCGGGGCGGTGAACCCCGTCACCTTCGCGTCCCGGTTCGGGCCGCGCCACTGTGGCCAGTCGGCGGCGGCGAAGGAGAGGACGACGAGGCCGGCCACGAGGGGGAACCAGCGCGGTTTCATCTCGCACCTCCGGTAGCGCAGAACGCGGCCCCGGCGAGCCGGCGCGGGGCCAGCGGTGTCGGCGTCGTAGCCCCGGTCCGATGAGAAACCGGTGAGGAGTCGGTTCACTCCTTCATCGCCGCCACCCACTCGCGCAGCAGCGCCAGCCCGGTCTCGTCGGTCCGGTAGGTGGACAGCGGCGGCATCTGCCCCGGCCCGCGCGTGCCCACCCGCTTGACGATCACCGAGCGGTCCGGGTGGCCCGGGGCGACCAGCCGCGCGTCGGGCAGGTCGTACGTGGCGTGCAGCGGCGTCTCGCCCAGTACCCGCATCTTGTCCGGGGCGGTCGCGTACTCCAGTTCCATCCGGGCGTTGCCGCCGCCGGCCTCGACGTGGCAGGCACTGCAGTTGGCGTGCAGCCACGACCGAGCGCGCTTCGTCAGGTCCTGCTTCGGGTCATAGGGGTCGGCCAGCCGCGGCAGCAGCTCGCACACCGCCGCCGGGTCCGGCTTGCCCTGCGGCCGCTTCACGGCCGCCCACTTGCCGAGCGACGCCTTCGCCTCCGCGGCCCAGTCCACCTTGAGCATCCCGATGTGGTCGAGCGTGCGGAGTTGGTTGTCGGTGCGGCCGCCGCCGTAGTCGTGGTCCTTGTTCATCTGCGCCGTACACAGCCCGAGGACGAAGTTCTGCGCCCGGCTGTGGCAGACCATGCACTCGGCCCGGCTCGGGAAGTGCCACACCTGCTTGCGGCCCTCAACCGCGTACTCCCGGTCCATCCCGCCGGACGGGACCAACTCCGCGTCGGTGCCGGCCTCGTTCCAGACGTAGGAGTAGCCGAACCACTCGCCGCTCTGTTTCGTGAAGAAGCGCGTCTCCACCCACTTCCGTGAGTCCGGCAGCGCGAAGCTCTTGACGATGACGGTCTTGTCCGGGAAGTTCCAGCCGCGGGTGCGGGCGTAGTCGATCGACGTGCCGGCTGGCAGCGCGATCCACCGTTCCTTGTGCAGGCCGTCCGACCAGAACGGCGCGTTCACCGAGTACGGCACGACGCCCGGTTTCATGCGGTGGTCCGTCACCGAGTCGAACAGGCCGCTGTCGCTGAGCTTCCGGGGAAACGTGGACGGCGGCAGGTCCGTTGGCGTCGGCTCCAGTGTGTACAGCCCCCCTTCCCCGTTGCCGCGGTGGTCGCAGATGAGCAGTTCGCCCTTCGAGTCGGTGCCGAACCCGGTGATCTGCATCCGCGGCGTCGCTGCCTCCTTGTGCCAGAGCGGCTTCGCCCCGTCGTGCTTCATGGCCCAGATGCGGCCGGTCGAGTAGTCGCCGTAGAGGTACGCCCCGCGCAGGCCGGGCAGTTTCTCGCCGTGGTAAACGACGCCGCCGGTCAGCGACCGGGCCTCGGAGTGGTGGTGCTCGATGGTCGGCTTCACGAACGGCGTCGGTCCGGCCTGCCGGTTCGGGTAGAACGGCACGCTCCCCTCCATGACGCTCCAGCCGTAGTTCTCGCCCTTGCGGATCAGGTGGGCCGTCTCCCACAGGTCCTGGCCATTGTTGCCGACCCAGACGTGACCGGCCTTCTCGTCGGCGCAGATCCGCCACGGGTTCCGCAGCCCGTAGGCCCACGTCTCCGGGGCAAACCGCCTGTCGCCGACGAACGGGTTGTCCTTCGGGACGCTGTACGGCTTGCCGCCCTCGGGTCGGTCCACGTCGATACGGAGCACCTTCGCCAGCAGGGTGTCGGTCCGCTGGCCCATGAGGTTCGTGTCAGAGTCGGACGTGCCGTCGCCGGAGGTGACGTAGAGCATGCCGTCGGCGCCGAAGCAGACGGCGCCGCCGTTGTGGCCGTTGGACTCCCACTCGATAACCAACTGCGTGGACTTCGGGTCGATCGCGAACGGCGGCTTCCGGTCCATCGTGTACCGGGTGACGCGCGTGAAATGCGTCTTGGTGCCCGGGGCCTTGCCGTTCCAGCCGACGTAGACGAACCCGTTCTCGGCGAACTTCGGGTGGAAGGTGAAGTCGTAGGCAACGCTGTCGTCCGGGGTGTCCATCAGTTTGACCGCGTCCTCGGTGCGGACCGCCGGGTCGTCCTTGACGCGGTACAGGGCGGTCTTGCCGTACGCCCCGGCCTCGGTGATGACCAGAAGCTGTCCGGTGCCGGGGACGGCCTTCGCCATGATCGGGAAGGCCGGCGCGTAGTTCGGGTAGACGCGCTTCGCGCGGTACGGCGGCGGCGGGTCCGGCGAGCCGACAACAGTCGAGGTGGTCAACGATGTCCGCTGGTCGATGCCGAACGGCTTCGGGGCGTCGCCCGGACCGGCGAGCGCCGCGGCCAGCAGGCCAGCCAGCGGTGTCACGGCAAGGATGTATCGGTGGCCCATGACCGCGATGATACATGACCGCGGTGGGCGGCGGAACCGTCTTCCCGTAGGGTGGGTCAAGCGAGTCTTCGAGCGCCGACCCACCGCGGCCGACCTGATTCGATAAATATACCGATGTATATTACAGAAAGGGATGCCGCAGGACTGGTCAACTATTGACCACCCAGAGCGCCACATCGGCATGTACAAAAAGTGGCGCCCTGGCGCTCTGCCCCCCGGTTGAGGCAACGGCTGAAAAAGAGGGGGGGGTCAGGCTGCCAGATCGGCACCCTCAGAAAGTGGCAGTCTGGCAGCCTGACCCCGACCCGGAGGCTCACCTTGACCCGCAAGCTCCTGCCCCTCGCCGCGCTGCTGGCCGCCGTCCCGGCCCTCGCCGCGGACGCGCCCGCCAACTGGCACCACTGGCGCGGGCCGAACGCCGACGGCTCCGCCCCGACCGCCGACCCGCCGACCGAGTGGGACGGGGCCACCGGCAAGAACATCAAGTGGAAGGCGCCGCTGCCGGGCAAGGGGAGCGCGTCCCCGATCGTCTGGGGCGACCGCGTGTTCGCCCTCACCGCCGTCGAGACCGACCGCCAGGCGAAGCCGGAGGAACTGCCCAAGGTGGACCCGCGGTTCCAGACGCGGACCAGCCCGCCAAAGAACTTCTACAAGTTCGTCGTGCTGTGCTTCGACCGCGCCACCGGTAAGCCGCTGTGGGAGAAGGTCGCCGCCGAGAAGGTGCCGCACGAGGGGCACCACAACACCCACAGCTACGCCGCCGGGTCGCCGACCACCGACGGCGAGCGGCTGTACGTCTCGTTCGGCTCGTTCGGCATCTACTGCTACGACCTGAACGGCAACCTCCTGTGGTCGCGTGACCTCGGCCGCATCAACAGTCGGCTCGCCTGGGGCGAGTCCGTCACCCCGGTCGTCCACGGCGACAACCTGCTGTTGAACTGGGACCAGGAGACGGACTCGGCGCTTCACTGCCTGGACGCGAAGACCGGCCAGACCCGCTGGCGTGCCCCCCGCGACGAGGCGACGAGCTGGAACACGCCGCTGGTGGTCGAGCACGGCGGCCGGACGCAGGTGATCGTGAACGGCACCACCCGCGTCCGCAGCCACGACCTGAAGACCGGCGAGGTGGTCTGGACCGCCCCCGGCACGACGGTCAACCCGATCCCGTCGCCGTTGCGGTTCGGGGACAATGTGGTCTGCATGGGCGGCTACAAGGGGTCGGTCGCGGTGGCGGTCCCACTCGACGCGAAGGGCGACCTGCCCACCGGCAAGACATTGTGGCGGCACACGCGCGGCACGCCCTATGTCCCGTCGCCGGCGCTGGTCGGGGACAAGCTGTACTTCACCGAGGCGAACGCGGCGCTGTTGACGGTGCTGGACGCGAAGACCGGCAAGCCGGTGATCGACCGGGAACGGCTACCGGGCGCGTCGAGCTTCTACGGCTCGCCGGTGTTCGCCGGCGGGCGGGTGTACCTCGTGGACCGGACCGGCGTGGGGCTGGTGCTCAAGCCCGGCGACGAACTGGAGGTGCTGGCGACGAACAAGCTCGGCGACAACGTGGACGCCTCCCCCGCGGCGGTCGGTAAGCAGCTCTTCGTCCGCGGGGAGAAGTTCCTCTGGTGCATCGAGGGGAAGTAGCTACGCGACGGTCGCACCGAGTTCGGCGAGAAGCTTGCGGCCGAGCTTCGGGTCGGTCATGTACACGAACGCGGCATGCCCCATCAGCCGGGCGTGTGATTCCCCCTCCGGGAGCGGCTTGCCGGCCTTGAGGTTGTGAGCCGCGGCCCGCAGTTGCCGGCGGAGCTTGCGCGGCACCCGCGGCGCCCCGTCCCCGTTGACGACCAGACCGGTCACGCTCTGCCGGCCGCCGGCGCGGTGGACGCGGGTCTTCTCCGGCTTGACCGCGAACCCCTCCGCCTCGACCACCCGCTTCACGCAGCCCAGGAGCGCCCCGAGGCGCGGCGGTCCGGCGTGGTCGCTCGGCAGGCTGAAGGTCAGGTCGTCGGCATAGCGGGTGTACCGCCAGCCGAGCTTCTTCGCCAGTCCGGCGAGCCGGCGGTCCAGCCGCAGGCACAGGGCGTTGGTCAGGGCCGGACTGGTCGGCGCGCCCTGCGGCAGGCACCGCGGGCCGAGGCTGACATAGTACGTCGTCCCGTCCAGTTCCACGACCTCGCGCGGCGCCTCCGTACAGAGCAACGCCAGCAGCGTGGCGATCGGCTCCTTGTACCCGGCCCGGCGGAAGACGCCCTTGACCCGCCGCCACGT
Source organism: Fimbriiglobus sp. (assembly GCA_035539575.1). Lineage (GTDB taxonomy): Bacteria > Planctomycetota > Planctomycetia > Gemmatales > Gemmataceae > DASSAT01. The sequence goes on from DATLIF010000255.1 coordinate 5,898, forward strand.
CACCGTCGGGAAGAACTCCTTGATGTCCATCTTGAGGACGATCTTCGCGTTCGTGTGGGCCGCCGCGTTGGTGGCGATCGACCGGCCGGCCAGGAACCCCTGGGCCGCGCCGTGGACGGGTAGCCGCTCGACGACGTTGTGGAGCACCCAGCGTTGCACCGCCTTCAGCCGCGGCAAGGGCGCCCAGATGGGACGGGCGGTGCCGTCGCGCTTGGGGATGGCGAACCGGCGGTAATTCAAGCGGGTGGCCGCGTCGCGGTGGTAGCACAGGCCGCGAAGTTGGGCGACGCTGACGCCGAGCGCCTCGGCGAGCTGGGCCGGGGTGTCGAGCGTGGGCAGTTCGTTCTCGGCGGCGCGCTCGTCGCTGTTGGGGGTGTCCCACTTGTCGGGCTTGCCGTTCTCGGACCAGTAGATGCCATCGCCCAGGTGGACGACGTGGGCGGCCCGGTACGCCTGCCACGCCTCCCGGCGGAGCTTCCGACGCTCCTCGGCCTCCTGCTTGAGCGCCTTCTTGTACAGGTCCTTCTCACGGTCGGACATCTTGTCCGCTTCACGGCGCTCGACCAGGAAGCCGCGCTCGCGGAGCTGGCCGTTGACGTACGCCTGGGTGCCGCCGGCCTGGGCGATCTGCCGCCAGAGGGTCAGCGGGTCGGTCTGGGTGGTACTCATATGGCGAACGGCCGGCGTCAGCCGGCTGGTGTGTGTGGTTCACTCAGCCTGTGGCGAAGCACCAGCCGGCTGACACCGGCCGTTCGCCTATTCCGCGACGGCGTCCAGGTAGCCCTTCGCGTCCAACTCCGATAGGCGGGTGAAGTACGCGCTGCGGGCGTCGGCCTCGGTGTTGAACCGCAGCGCCTGCACCCGCATCGCGTCGCCGGCCCGGCCCCAGCGGACTTTCACGTTCCGCCGTTCCAGCGACACCTGCACGACCGCCTCCGCGTCGCCGACCCGACGGGTGAACGCCCGCGTCTCGAACGTCACCGCGTCGTCGGTCTTCGCGCGCTTCGCCTCGCGGTCGGCGTAGGTCAGCCGCAGGGCGATCAGGTGAACGCACGGACCGGCCTTGAGCCCCTGCTTGCGGAAGGCGGCGCAGGTGCAGACCGCCTTGCGGACCTGCCCCTCATCGGCCAGCACCATCTGCGGCCGGTAGTCGCGCTTGTCTTCTTCCACCGATACCTGGCCGGTGATTTCGAGGCCGACCCCGGCGATGCGCGTCTCGGAGGCGACCCGCACCGCGCCGCGGCGGGTGAGCAGATCGAACGCCACCTTCTCGCGAACGTTGCGGTACTGGAGCCGGGCCAGGTCCAGCGGGCCAGAGGCGATCGGCCGATAGCGGTAGACGCCATCGGCGATGTCGAACTTGAGCTGGCCCTGCTGGCAGCCGAGCTGCAGGGTTTCGAGCAGCGCCGAGCCCTTCAGCCCGGTCGCGGCGGCGAGCGCCTTCGCGTCCGCCCGCCACACGTCGGCTGCGAGGTGATCGACCACTTTCTTGAGGGCGTCGGGGGTCTGCGTCTTGCGCGGCAGCAACAGGTCGAAGCCGAGCGCCTGCGACCAGTTCGATCCGGTGAACCCGGTCAGGCCGAGCGTCAGCGTGACGTCGCCGGCGCGGAACACCCAGAAGCTCGGCAGGCCGCTGCCGAGCAGGTACACGTCCACGGATTCGACGAACGGCAAGAGCCGCTTGACGGTCATCAGCCGTCGCCGGCCCCAGACGCGAACGACCCGCGCCGCCTTGCCGCGGAAGACGTCGCCGGTGGCGGGCAGCACCGTCTCCCACGGTTCCAGCACCAGCCGCGGCCTCTCGCCGGGGACCAACTCGAACCGCAGGCCGCGGCGCTTGCCCTTCTTGTCGGCGTGCATCCGCAGGTGACGGAGCAGGTTGTACAGGTCCACCGGGGCGAGCCGGCAATGATCGAACGGCAGCGTTGCCGCAGACTGCACTTGCAGGAACCCACGCAGCCACGAGTCCGGGACGCGGATCTGCTTCTCGATGATCTGCCGCGCCTCGGTGGCGACGGCCACCCGCTCGGCCCCGACATCCAGCCGCGTCTCGCGGTAGCCGCGCATCTGCTGGACGCCGTCGAAGAGCGCCGGGCTGAAGTCGATGTTGGTGGTGCCACAGGCGACGTCGGCGGCGGTGTCGAAGGCGCCGCGGTCGAAGGCGAGGCAGGCGTAGCTGCTCTCGTCCTTGCCGAAGACCTCGAACATCACCTGGTCGGGGTGAACCGTGATGACCGGGTCGAGGATGCAGAACGCGAGCGGGTCGTTGCGCAGGAGCCACGAGAAGTACGCCTGCTGCGCCTGCCAGACGGACTGGCCGGCGGTCTCGCGCTTCAGCCGCAGGTAGGCGAGGTACGCGGTCCGGTCCTTCGGCACGTAGCGGTAGTCGCTGCCGACGACGGCGTAGAGGGCGGACATCGCCTCGCGGAACCGCAGCGGGTCCTTGACGCGGGCGGCGAACCGTACCGG
>DATLIF010000256.1:0-6388 GCA_035539575.1 Fimbriiglobus sp.
AGACTCGACCCACCCTACGAACGCAGCCCAGAGAACGGACCGATGACCCGCTTCGCCGCGATCGCCCTGACCGTTGCATCCCTGCTGGCCGCCCCCGCGGCCGCGCAGCGGATGTCGTACGGCAAGGCACCGACCCCTGGCGACACCGGGCCGCCCAACCCCGAGAACGTCGATTACGTCCAGCGGCTCGGCGAGTACGTCCCGCTGGAGTTGGTCTTCCACGATCACCTGGGCCAGCCGGTGGCGCTGCGCGACCTGGCCGGCGGCAAGCCGACCGTGCTGGTCATGGCCTACTACCGGTGCCCGCGGCTGTGCAACGAGGTGCTGGTCGGGTTGCTCGACGCGCTGAAGTCGGTCCACAAGTCGGACCCGAACTTCGTCGCTGGCGGGCCGTTCAACCTGGTCGTAGTCAGCATCGACCCGAAGGAAGACCCGACCACCCTGGCCCGGCCGCGGCGACAGGCGTTCCTGGACGAGTACGACCGGCGACAGGAGGACCAGCCCGGGGTGTGGTTCCTGTCGGCCAGCCACGGCCAGGGGACCGATCTCGCCGAGGCCGACCGGCAGATCCACCGACTGGCCGACGCGGTCGGGTTCAAGTACACGCTGCGGCAGCGCGGCCGGGAATACCTGTACGACGCCGCCGACGGCCACTGGGCGACGGCGGATGGCCGGGTGATGGGCGAGCGGGCCAAGGAGTACGACTACCAGCACGCTCCGGGGGTGGTGTTCCTGGCCCCGGACGGCAAGATCACCCGCTACCTGCTGGGGATCACGTTCGAGCCGACGACCGTGCGGCGGGCGGTGGTCGAGGCGTCCGGCGGGCAGGTCGGCTCCCTGGCCGACAAAGTCGCCTTCCTCTGCTTCGCCTACGACGAGACGTCGGGCCACTACCGGATCGCCATGCGGGTGCTGGGGCTGGTGGCCGTCCCGTTCGTGCTCCTGGTGGGATACATCGCCTACCGCGCCGTCCGGTCGGCCCGGCAGGAACCGTCGCTGGCCCCCGGCGAGGCGCCGCCTCCCGCCCCGAGTGCCGGCTGACCGACCACGCGCCTTGAGGACCGCTTTCATGTTCGCCGAAGCTCAACTCCCGTGGCTGCCGCCGTCGGCCTCGACGTTCGCGACCGAGTGGGAGCAGATCTTCTGGTACATCAACGTGGTGACGGCCGCCGCCGGCCTGTTGGTGTACGCCATGATCGTCTACTTCTGCTTCGCCTTCGCCAAGGGGGACGGGCCCGCGCAGCACACGCCGCGCATCCTCGGCTCGACCAAGCTGGAGGTCGCCTGGACGCTGGTGCCGCTCTTCTTCTTCCTGACGTTCTTCGTCTGGGGGGTGAAGGTCTACAACAGCGCGGTGCTGGTCCCGGCCGACGCCCCCGAGTACTTCGTGGTCGGCAAGCAGTGGATGTGGAAGATCCAGCACCCCGAGGGGCAGCGCGAGATCAACGAGCTACACCTGCCGCTGGGCACCACCGTCAAGATCACCGGTACCTCCGAAGACGTACTCCACGACTTCGGTATCCCGGCGTTCCGGTCGAAGATCGACGTGGTCCCGGGGCGGTACGTCTCGACGTGGTATCACCCGACGAAGAAAGGGAAGTACCACATCTTCTGCGACCAGTACTGCGGCATGGGCCACTCGCAGATGGTCGGCACGGTCCATGTCATGGAGCCGGCCGAGTACGAGAGCTGGAAGCGGGGCGTGTTCAAGTCCGACGACCCGAGCAAGGGGCCGACCGACGGCTCGCCGGCCTCCGAGGGCCGGGAACTGTTCCTGAAGTTGCAGTGCAACGACTGCCACAACCAGAGCCCGACCGCCCGGGCGCCGCAACTGTGGGGCATGTTCGGCAAGGTGCGGCCGCTCCAGGGCGGGCGGATGGTGCCGTTCGACCGGGACTACGTCGAGCGGTCGATCCGCAACCCGATGGCCGACGTGGCCGACGGGTGGAAGCCGATCATGCCGGCGTTCGGGGTCCACAAGGTGGACCCGATCGAGCTGCGGAACCTGGTCGCGTACATCGAGTCGCTCAAGGAGGCGTCGGACGTGCCGATCCCGACCCAGCGGTTCCCGGCCCCGGTCGGGGCGCCGACCACCGACACGAAGGATCAGCCGGCACCCGCCCCGGCGCCGAAGCAGAACGGAGGGCCGAAGAAGTGACCACCGCCGCGACCACGACCGGGGGCCAGGTCCGCATCCCGGAACTCGACTATACCCCGCAGTCCATCCCCGCCCCGGAGTTGCCGCCGGAGCAGGAGAAGGAGCGCGTCCACTACCTGAACCACGCGTACGGCATCTTCTCGTGGCTCCTGACGGTGGACCACAAGCGGATCGGCATGCTGTACCTGATCTCGGTCAGCTTCTTCTTCTGCTTCGGGGCGTTCGCCATCGCCCTGGTGCGGACGAACCTGATCACACCGACCGGGGCGATCCTCGACCTGGACCAGTACAACAAGGCGTTCACCGCCCACGGCACGATCATGATCTTCCTGTTCCTCATCCCGGTGATCCCCGGGGTGCTGGGGAACTTCTTCGTGCCGATGATGATCGGGGCCAAGGACATGGCCTTCCCGAAGCTCAACCTGTTGAGCTGGTACATAGCAATAGCGGGCGCGCTGTTCTTCATGTACCAGCTCATGGTCGGCGGACTGGACACCGGCTGGACGCTGTACCCGCCGTACTCCTCGAAGTACAGCCACACGAACCTGCTCTACGCGGGGCTGGGGATCTTCATCACCGGATTCTCGAGCATCCTGACCGGTCTGAACATCATCGCCACGATCCACAAGATGCGGTGCCCGGGGATGACCTGGAGCCGGCTGCCCTTGTTCTGCTGGGCGATGTACGCGACGAGCCTGATCCAGATCCTGGCCACGCCGGTGCTGGCGGTGACGGTGGTCATGCTGGCGGTGGAGAAGATCTTCGGGGTCGGCATCTTCGACCCGACGCTGGAGGGCGACCCGCTCTTGTTCCAGCACATGTTCTGGTTCTACTCGCACCCGGCGGTGTACATCATGATCCTCCCCGGGATGGGGGTGATCAGCGAGGTCATCACGTGCTTCAGCCGCAAGAACATCTTCGGGTACAAGGCGGTCGCCTGGAGTAGCGTCGGGATCGCGGTGATCGGCTTCCTGGTGTGGGGCCACCACATGTTCCTGGCCGGCCAGGGGCTGTACCTGACCCTGGTCTTCTCGATCCTGACGATGCTGGTGGCAGTGCCGTCGGCGATCAAGGTGTTCAACTGGACGGCGACGATGTACAAGGGGTCGCTGACTTTCGAGGCCCCGATGATCTTCGCGATCGGGTTCCTGTTCCTGTTCGCGATCGGCGGGCTGACCGGCCTGCACCTGGGATCGGCCGGGTCGGACATCCACCTGCACGATACTTATTTCGTGATCGCCCACTTCCACTTCACGATGGTGGGCGGGATGGTGGTGGGGTGGCTGGCCGGGCTGCACTTCTGGTGGCCGAAGATGACCGGCCGGATGTACTCCGACTTCTGGAGCCGGCTGGCGGCGGTGGTGGTGATCATCGGGTTCTTCCTGACGTTTATCCCGCAGTTCGTCCTCGGCTACCACGGGATGCCGCGGCGGTATCCGAACTACGCGCCCGAGTTCCAGATGCTCAACATCATGAGCACGGCCGGGGCGTCGATCCAGGGGATCGGGTACGCGATGCCGGTGTTCTACCTGATCGCGTCGCTGTTCAACGGCCGCCCGGCCGGGGCGAACCCGTGGCGGGCGACCGGGCTGGAGTGGCAGACGCCCAGCCCGCCGCCGCACCACAACTTCGACGAGACGCCGGTGGTGTACTTCGCCCCGTACGAGTACTCGCTGCCGAACGGCCTGGGGCTGTTGGCGGAGTCGGGGATGGTTCACGAGGTCAACGGGCACGCGGCCCACACTCACCAGGGGGTGCCGACCAGTGGCAGCTAGCGCGACCGCGGGGGCGCCCGTCGCCCACCACTTCGACAACCTCCGGCAGCAGCAGTCCACCGTCCGGTTCGGGATGTGGATCTTCCTGGTGACCGAGGTGCTGTTCTTCGCGGGGGCGTTCGTCGCCTACACCGCGTACCGGATCTGGTTCCCGCGGGACTTCGAGGCCGGCAGCGCGGTCCTGAACGTCGGGATCGCCACCGTCAACACGTTCTTGCTGCTGCTCAGCTCGCTGACGATCACCCTGGGCATCCGGGCGTGCTACGTCGGCGACCAGGCGGGGCTGCGGCGGTGGCTGATGGCGACGATCGTGCTGGGCACGGCGTTCCTGCTCCTGAAGGCCCGCGAGTACCACCTGGACTACGAGGAAGGGCTAATCCCGTCGGCCCGGATGACGCAGGTGCTGGTGCCGGGGTCCAGTCCGGGCGCGCCAGTGTACCGCGACGAACCGGTGTTCGTCGGGCACTTCCGCACCGCGGCCGAACACGCCCACGTCAACCTGGAGGGGGTGAACCCCATCCGGGTGCAGTTGTTCTTCATGTTCTACTACTCGATGACCGGCCTGCACGTCCTGCACATGATCATCGGGCTGGGCCTGCTGGCCTGGCAGTACGTGCTGGCCCGCCAGGGGTTCTTCACCTACCCGCAGCGGTACGTCTACGTCGAGGTGATGAGCCTGTACTGGCACTTCGTGGACATGGTGTGGATGTTCCTGCTGCCGCTGTTGTACCTGGCCGGCCCGCACAACTGGGGGCAGGTGGCCAAGGGGCTGGAGCAGGCGTTCAACTTCGGCGGGCACTAGGGGTCTCTTGTAGGGTGGGTCGAGGCTTTGCGAGGCCCACCGGGATAACACGAGCGGCAGACGGTGGGCCTCGAAGACTCGACCCACCCTACCAGAAGGGCGCGACCGTGAGCGAACCCAGAGAGACTCTCTTCGAGCAGGACGAGCATGCGGTGCCGCCGACCGCCAGCACGACGACCGTGTTCGTGGTGCTGGCCGGGCTGGCGCTGCTGCAACTGGTGGTCGGGTTCTCCGACCTGGGGCCGTGGAAGGTCCTGGCCAACCTACTGGTGACCGGCGCCCAGGCGTCGGTGCTGGCGTACTTCTGGATGGACCTGCGGCAGGCGGACAGCCTGACCTGGCTCTGCGTCGGGGCAGCATTGTTCTGGGTGTTCCTGCTGTTCCTGTTCACCCTGACGGACTACCTGACGAGGTACATCGCGGCCCTCTGATGCCGCGCGGGACGGGTCATGGGTAAGGTCTGCGGACATTCGTCGGGCGGGGTCGCGCTCCGGGTCGCCGGGGTCGGCCTCGCCCTCCTGTTTGCCGGCTGCGGTGGTGGCGGCGCGGAGGACGGGTATGACCCGGCGCTGCGCTACCCGCTGCGGGCGGACCCGCTGGTGCTGGCGACGCCGCCCGCCGAGCCGACCGCGGTGGCCCCGTCGGGCAAGCTCGACGAGACCATCGCCGCGTTCGGCTCGCACGGCGGCACGCTGCTCAGTCCGGCGGCCCTGCCCGACTCGCGGCGCGAGGAGCTGCGGGCGGCCCTGGAGGGGCTTTTCGGCACGCCGGCCGCGCCGCTGGCCGGCCCGGCGACGGATGTCGGCGGGCTGGACCTGTCGCCGGCCCACCTGGCCGCCGGCAGCCGGGTGTACCGCCGGCTGTGCGTCAACTGCCACGGCATGGCCGGCGACGGCCGCGGCCCGACCGGGCCGTGGGTGGTGCCGTACCCGCGTGACCTCCGTACCGGGCTGTTCAAGGTCGCCGAGGGCGGCCGCAAGCCGCGCGTCGAGGTGCTGGCCCGGCAGGTCCGCCGCGGCGTCCCGGGGACGGCCATGCAGCCGTTCGACCTGATCCCGGAGGAGGAGGTGCGGGCGGTGACGGCCTACGCCGTCCACTTGAGTCTCCGCGGCGAGGTCGAGTACCGCGTGACGAAGGCGCTGCTCGACGAGTCCGGCGAGTCGGACGTCTCCGACGTGGCGGCCGAGTGTCGCGCGGTGCTGGAGAAGTTGCTCGGCGACTGGGCGAAGGCCCAGGCCGCGCCGCCGCCGGCCCCGGCATGGCCCGCCGATCCAGCGGACCCCGCGCACCAGGAGGCCGTCCGCCGCGGGCAGGCGCTCTTCGCCGGGGCGGCCGGGTGTGCGAGCTGCCACAAAGACTACGGCCGGCCGGACGCCTTCCGGTACGACGTGTGGGGCGGCGTGGTGCGGGTGCCGGACCTGACCCGCGGCGAGTTCCGCTGGGGCAAGCAGCCGGCCGACCTCGTCACCCGGGTGCGGCATGGCATCCCCGCGTCGGGGATGCCGGCCAACGAGCAGCTGACCGACGAACAGGTCCGCGACGTGGCCCTGTTCGTGTCCGAGTTGGCCTTCCCGAACCGCCTCCCGCCGGACGTCCGCGGGCAGGTTTACCCGGCCGACCCGGCGAGCGGGGGGCGTTAGCCCTCCGTTGTTC
>DATLIF010000257.1:0-5670 GCA_035539575.1 Fimbriiglobus sp.
GGACGAGGTGGCGTACTTCGGGACCAAGGTCGGGATCGAGGTGGCCGAGAAGACGCCGGTGCTGGGCAAGCCGTACGCCGACCTGCTCCGCGGCGGGCCGGACGTGAACGAGAACACCCTGCAGCGGTTCTTCGCCCTGCACGTGGTCGTCTTCCCGCTACTGTTCATGCCGGTGCTGATGCTCCACCTGTGGCTGGTGTCGAAGCACGGGAACGCGGTGCCGCCGTCCGAGGAGGCGAAACCGGCCGGCGAGCGGAAGAGCATCCCGTTCTTCCCCAACTTCCTGATGAAGGACCTGGCGATGTGGCTGATCACGCTGAACGTGATCGCCCTGTTCGCGTCGTTCTTCCCGTGGCAACTCGGCAGCCAGGCCGACCCGCTCAAGCCGGCCCCGCAGGGCATCCACCCCGAGTGGTACTTCATGAGCAGCTTCCAGGTGCTCAAGGTGTTCGGGAACTGGTTCCCGGGCGCCGCCGGCGAGATGCTCGGGATGTCCGTGTTCACCCTCGGGCTGGTGCTGTGGTTCCTGCTGCCGCTGTACGACACGAGCGAGCGGCGGGGGCGGCGGGCCCGGCTGGCGACGTACTTCATCCTGTTCGCGCTCGGCGTCCTGGTGGTGACCACCATCTGGGGGTACGCGGCGCTCTGACCAACATCGTCGGCCCGGGCAGGCGCCCCGGGCCGCCTCCTTCCGACGGGACCGAACCATGAACTATCCGGTGTGGGACGTGCCGGTGATTGGCAGCGGGTGGGTGATCGGGATCATCGCCATCATCCACGTCCTGATCTCCCACTTCGCGGTCGGCGGCGGCATCTACCTGGCGGTGGCCGAGTGGAAGGCCCGCCGCGAGGGCCGGACCGACTGGCTGCCGTACCTCAAGAGTCACTCGTACTTCTTCCTCGTCCTGACCGGGGTGTACGGGGCGGTGACCGGGGTGGCGATCTGGTTCGCCATCGGCCTGGCCCACCCGGAGGGGACGAGCACCCTCATCCACAACTTCGTGTTCGGGTGGGGCATCGAGTGGGTGTTCTTCCTGGTCGAGTTGACCGCGGCGGCGGTGTACTACTACACCTGGGACCGCATCCCGCCGAAGCTGCACCAGTTCGTCGGATGGGTGTACGCCGGGGCGTCCGTCCTCACCCTCGTCATCATCAACGGCATCCTGACGTTCATGCTCACGCCCGGGGCGGAGTGGCTGGCCGTCGCCGGCACCGGCCGCGAGGCGGGCGAGTTCTGGAACGCGTTCTTCAACCCGACGTACTGGCCGAGCCTCGTCATGCGGACGGCTGTGTGCCTGGCGATGGCCGCGATCTGGGGTCTCGTGTCGGCGTCGCGGCTCGACCCCAAGTCGCAGGCGGGGCTGAAGACGGCGGTGGTGCGGTGGTCGGCGTGGTGGCTGATCCCGGCGTTCGTGCTGATGCCCCTGTGCTTCGTCTGGTACCTGTACATGATTCCGCCGGACCGGTCGGGCCTGCTGGAGTTGGGCGTCACCACCATCGGCCAGGGGACGTTCACCCAGGTGACGCGGGCGGCGCTGGTGTCGGTCATGACGTCGGCCACGGTGCTGGCGATCGTGTACTTCATCGCCTACCAGAGGCCCACGGAGTTCACGCTCGGCCACGCGATCGCCGTTCTCGGGATCGCCCTCGCCGCCACCGGTTCGACCGAGTACAGCCGCGAGATGCTGCGCAAGCCCTACGTCGTCGCGGATCACATGTACTCGAGCGGGGTGCGGAAGTCGGACGTGGAGCGGCTCAACCGGGACGGCTACCTGACGCACTCGCCGTGGGTCGGGGAGGCCGCGGCCGGCCCGCACGACCGGGGCCGGTTGATGTTCCTAGGGCAGTGTGCGAGTTGCCACACGCCGGACGGGTACCGGCCCATGAAGACACTGCTCGGCGACCGCGACCGGAAGGCCATCGAGAACCTGCTCGAAACGCTGCACGCGAACAAGGATGACTCGCCGTACAGGAAATTTATGCCGCCGCTGGTGGGCACCCCCGACGAGCGGGCGGCCCTGGCCGACTACCTCCTGACGCCCAGCCCGCGCCGCGGACCACGGGGATCGCCCGCCCTGGCTTCCGGACGATAAGGCTAGCCGATCTTAGCCGGTCGGGGGCGCGCTGCCACAGCGTCTACCTCCGCGATGCACTATATCTTCCGTGAGTCGTACCAGGCTGCCTACGTCGGTCACCTCGACAGCGGCGCGTCGGGTCCATGATCGCACGACGGAACCGGGCGAAGCACTGGGGGTCTTGCACCTGCCACCGGACTCGGTCGGCCATCGCCCGACGTAGAGCCTCGGGGTGCCGGGACGGCCCAGCGTGCTCGACCCGAAGACCGGCGCGTCCGCGATGGAGTACCAGTTCATGCCTGACTCCGGAACTTGTCGATCGCGTTGAGCGTCGCGAGCGCGAACCCGAAGGCGAGGTCAACCGCGGCGTGCTGGATCTCGGGCCGCACCGAGCAGCGGACCAGAGACTTCAAGTTCCGGCAGTGCTGGTCGATCGAGGCGCAGACGCTGGCAACCTCGCCAGCGTCGAGCGGAACTCCTCCAGCCGGCTCGGCGGCAGCACCCGCAGGTGCCCCGCCCGGACCAGGAGCCGGGACAGCTCCGGGTGCCGCCGGATCAGCAGCCGGGCACGATCGACGCGGACGCCGATGTGCTCGGCGAGGTCGGGGATGCTCAGCCCGCCGGCCGTCTCGAGGCTCATGGTCTGCGTCATACACCGGCTACCTCCCCGAACAGGCCGGCGACGTCGTCACCCTCGGCGGGTGAGTGGCCGGCGGGTTGCTGGATGGAGCATGCTTCATCCAGTTGCCCCAGTGCGAGGGAATCCCGGGCCACTTCGCGCGACGCGAGGAACCGCTCGAACTCTTCGCGTACCTCCGCGTCGCCGATCCGCGCGGCCGCCGCACGCAACCGGTATTGCTTGTCCTGGCGGATGTGTTCGGCCATGGTCGCCCGCATCTGCCGCTCGATCTCCGGGGGCAGGCGGCCGAGCAGATCCTCGAGCGGCGGCTTTCGGTCGAGAACTTGTACCTGCTTGGCGAGGCTGTCCACCATCTTGTCGAGCTCCTCGAGTTTCAGGTGGTCAGTGCCGAACTGGTCAGGGAACTTGTGGGCCAACAGCCAGCAACTCGCCCGCCAGTCGCTGACGGTCCGCGTCTGGGTCTCCACCTTCCGCGAGCCGTCGGGGAAAACGGTCCTCTTCGTGACGGTCTCGGCTCGCCCGGTCGCGGCCTCGTGGATGACTTTCAGGTGCGTCGCGAGCCAGGCCGACTCGGCCGCCTGCAGCCGGCGGCCGAGTTCGCCCACCAAGCCCTTCTCCCCCCGGCGCGCCCGCGCCCTCCACCTTCGAACGCTCCTCTCGCTGCAAGCGGCCGCATCGGCGACGAGCGCAGCCGGGAGGCCCGCCTCGGTCGCCCGCACGAGCGCCTCGATCACCTGACGGGATAGGCGGGTCCGGCGGACCTTGCGGGCGGGGTCGGCTGGGGCGGGTGCGGACTTGTCGGCCATGGCGGGCTCCTCGGTGCAGGTCGGCGGGTCGGTCACGCGGCTCCCGGGCGGACCGACGGGGCGCGAGACCGGGATAGTTTCCAGTCGCAAAGGCGGCACCTGCCCATCGCCTCGACGCAGAACTTCCTGGCCGCGGTCTCCGAGGTGAACCGGCCCAAGCAGATCCACCGCGCGCCCTTCCGCTGGTCCTTGGACCACACCTCGAACACTGGGCCGTCGCCCTCGACGCGAATCGGTGGCAGGTCGCCGTTGTCGAACAACGCATCCGCCGCGGCGGGTGAAAGCCTATCAGTCATCGATGCTGCTCCAGGTTGGTGGCTTCCGGTTCGGACACCCGGACATCCGGACTGCGTGACACCGTGACACTCCTTAGAGTCGTGTCACGGTTTGTCACGGTCGGGTCGCCGCGTGACATGTCATGGAATGTCACGCTTTGTCACGATCCAAACTCGGTCAGCACTGGCGGCCACGAGACCCGCTGCCGAGAGGCCGTTGATCGCCCGGTTGAAGGCTTGTCGCTTCGCGTCTTGGCTCGCCACTGGCTTTGCCCGCTGGTAAAAGCGATCCCTCCAGTACTCGATCGGGGCGCTCCTCACGCCGGTCGGCACCCCGGGGAAGTCGGAAAGGCCGCCCTCGCCGAGCAACTCCATCAACAGGTTCATCGCAGTCTGCTGGTCGCCGGGGAGGCGGACGGTCCGCTCCGGCGCGTCCTCCGGCACCACGACGCACGACGTGACAGGCTTCCCGCGCCGGTTGACCCCGAGTTCGACGGGCTGCAGGCGGAATGCGAATTCCCCGACGGTTTCCAGGTCGCGCTGCTTCGAGACGCGCGCGACCGAGACGTGCGTGGCCGCGTCGCGCACCACCTCGATTTCGGTGTCCGTCGCGGCCCTGAGCGACGAGTGGCCGCGGGCGCCCTTCGCAGAGTCCTTGCCGCTGTGGTGAATGAACATGAGGTGCGCGGCAGACACCTGGCGGATGCGGTCGGCGTTCGTTACAAGCGAGCCCATGTCCTCGGACGCGTTCTCGTTGCCCCCGGCTAAAGCTCGGCTCAGTGTGTCCACCACGATGAGCCGGACCGGCACGCCTAACTTCACAGCCGTGGCCTGGACGGCGTCGATCACGCGCGTCGTGTCCGCCGCCGGGTTCAGCAGGTTGACCGCAACGGGAACTACCGCGAAGGGCAGCGCACCGACGTCGGGGTTCGCAACCTTGAACGCGGCTACGCGGTTTGAAATTCCGTGCGAGCCCTCGAGGGCCAGGTACAGGACGGCGCCGCGCTCGACTGCTCGGCCGCGCCACTCGCGACCATCCGCAACGTGGAGGGCGAGGTCCAAGGCCCAGAACGTCTTCCCCGTGTTGCTCTCGCCGTAGACGACACTCATCGTGCCGTCGATCAGGAGTTCCTCGACGAAGTCCGCGGCCGCGAGCGCCGGTTCGATCTGGTCGAAGTACACGAGAGGCAGCGGTAGCGGGGCCGCCGGGCCGGCGGCCGGGTCGTACAGTTTTGGCGTCGCCGCTGGCGTGCCGGAATGCGACCCGTTCGCCGACGGCCGGGGCGCCTTCTTCTTGAGCTTTTCGGCCTGCGCCTTGGTTGGGGAAGTCATGCTGCACCCCCCATTCGGGCGAGTTGCCGCTCGATGCTGGCGAGCCGGTCGCCGACGGCCGCGAACGCCGCCGCCGTCGATCGGTCGAGCGAGCGGACCCGACGTGCGATCCGCTCGATCGGCGTCCGCGCCGGACGCGGTCGGGTCGGCGTGGCGTACTCGACCAGTACCGGAACCTGCCGCCGCTCGCGGTACGCCTCGGCCTGGGCGGCCACCGCCGCGGCCCGCGCTGGATCGGACAGGTTCGGCGGATCGACGTCGAGGGCCTCGGACGTTAGGACGCGATCGATGGGGGCGCGTAGCCGGAGGGCCAAACGCACCCAGTCCGCGAGTGGCATCATGGCCGGCAGGTGCACGCCTAAGATCTGGTTGTAGGTCGCCTCGTCACACCACCACGGTCTGGGCGGTGGCGGTAGACTGGAGCCGTGGCTCGAACCGGGACGATGTGATAGCATTGATGTACCTCTCCGGAGTCGCTGCCGGTGGGGTCGGGTGTCGAGCTTCAGGCCGGCCGGGGGTGGCAGCCCGGCCGGCCTCTTCAT